>JAPKBI010000344.1 GCA_028823475.1 Halioglobus sp.
GGCCAGTCATCACGGATATCAATCGATGATGGTGTTCGCTGGAACACATAGACTTCCTTCGCTGTCTTAGCCAGCTCGGGTACAATCTGCACTGCACTAGCGCCGGTACCGATAATACCGACGACCTTGTCCTTCAAGTGTTCGAGGTTCTTACCGGTGTAATCGTAGTCCCATCTGGATGTATGGAAAGAGTGACCGCTAAAGGAAGTCATTCCGCTAATTGTCGACAGTTTCGGTTTAGCAAGAGTGCCATTCGCACAGATTACAAATTGCGCGCGCATGACATCACCACGATCAGTGCTGACGTGCCAAAGCTGGTCTGTGTCGTCCCAGCGCGTCTCAGTGACGGTCGTATTGAAGACTGAAAGTTCGTAAAGATTATACTTATCGGCAATCGCCTGACAGTGAGCGAAAATTTCAGGGCCACGTGAATAATGATTCACGGGCACGTAGTCGAGCTCATCGAGTAACGGTAGATAGTCATAGCTCACGACATCACACGCGGCGCCTGGGTATCTGTTCCAATACCATGTGCCGCCCACATCCGAGCCACGCTCCACGATGCGAATACTCTCTATACCGCGTTCTCTTAAACGTGCAGACGTCAACAGCGCAGAAAAGCCACCCCCAATAAACAGCACCTCTACCTTGTCGGCAATCGGCTCTCGGCTGGGGACTTCTTCTGCATAAGGATCAACCGCATACTTCGCTAGATCACCGCTAAACTCCGACGTGGATTGATCAGTTCCAGGAGGGCGGTACAGCAATCGCAGATTTCGTTCCTCCTGGAACTTATCTTTGATGTCATCGTAGTAACTCTGGGGTCGTTTTGGTCTAGGCATCGTGCGTCGTCACCGGAAGATTTGATTCATCAAGAGACACTAACGCTCAATATATGTCAAACGAAATCATCTTCAACTAGTTGCGTTTCTGTCTTAAGCGATCGCGGAAGCGACGCATGCCGTTTAACCATCGCTCATAGTCATTTGCTTTATTGGCAAAGTACTTTGCGACTTCCATGTGCGGGAGCACCAGAAATTTCTCTTCAAGAATGGCCCGGATACAGTCATCAGCAACCTTTTCAGGTTCCAGAATGCCGTCTTGGGCTGCTTGATTCGAGTTCGTTTTGTTCGCGCGGCTTTTACCTGCGCGCTTACCAAGGATATTGGTGCGCACCGCCTGTGGGCACAACACTGAGACGCCGATACCACGATCCGAGTAGTTAATAGCGAGCCACTCTGCAAGCGCAACCGCGGCATGCTTAGAGACGGCATAAGGCGCTGAATCCAGCTGCGTTAAGAGACCTGCCGCTGATGCTGTACTGAGCAGGTATCCGCCACCTCGCTCTATCATTCCGGGAATCACTGCTCGCGCCGCGTTCAAGTGTGCCCAAAGATGGACCTCCATCATTTTTCGCCACTGGTCAGTTTCTAGATTTAAGCCGCCGCCAAGGGCATAACCTGCATTCGAGACAAAAATATCGACACCACCCTGCTCCACCTCAAGTCGTTTTACCAGGCCCTCAATAGCGTCCTGGTCGGCAACATCCAGATGCACTGCAGACGCCCTTGCACCAATAAGATCAGCCGTTTCTAATGCAGTCTCGACATCAAGATCAGCACAGACAACAAACCTGGCACCTGCATCCACGAGCCGACAGGCCAGCGCGCGACCGATACCCGAACCAGCACCCGTTACAACCGCCAATTTCCCATCAATATCCATCTGAATTTACCTCTATCACCAGTTTTATTGAACGCCAGCATCATTCCGAACTGAACGCGATTACTAAAGATTTGTTGAAGAATCGTGCCGCAAGAATACCACCTGAAGGGCGCTCAGATGATAGCGGTGGTCGCAAAAACAACCTGATAATCAGGTTTGAGCGGGAAGATCCAGCTGCCGCCTGATTTCATCATGTGCAGATTTATTCAATGGATATGCTATGAGCGGCAGAAAGGCGCAGAACAGTCCGAGGGCTGTACCCACTGAATAAGTCACCAGCAAACCCTGCAGTGCCACGGGGTCATTATCCCCGCCCGGGACAAAATTGAACGCCAGTTCAAGGATAGTAAAACTCGCACCCACCGCAAACGCCGCGCCAAGTTTGTTTGTGGTCGTCAAGAGAGCAAAGAACAACCCTGGCCTTTGCTGCCCTGTCTTCAATTCATCCTCATCACTGATGTCGGCCATCATAGACCGGATTAAAGTCGGTGGAGCGCCGAATCCCGCACCAAAGAGAATGGTAAAACCCCATAGCACCGCAACGTTTCCAGACTCTGCCAGCGGCAACAAGGCGAGGTTAATAGCTGTCATATAGAGCAACGCCACCTTCATCGCATTATCTTTACCGACGGCATAGGCAAGCTTTAACCAAAGTGGCATCGCCAAAAATCCGGTTACAAAATAAAACAACAACGCAATACTTGCGTGTTCTGCCAACTCGAAATACGCCGTGGCAATAAAAATGTAAAGAGCGCCAGAAACCCCAATGCCAAACCCTGCAGCCAGGTCTGCTATCAGTAACCGCCACATCAACCGATTAGCGAGCAGCACTTTGAACGCCTTCCGCCAGGGGATAGTCACACCAGGTTTGTTGTGCGAATCAGGTACCCATAAAAGCGTCGGTATGGCGAGCAGAGGAAACAAAATCAGACAGAACCAGCCCATGCTGGCAACCTTGGTGGCCTGTTCGGAATGCCCGGACAATTCCATCGCTGCCGGAATAGCCAGCACAACGGCCATACCGCCGATGACAAATATTTCTCGCCAACCAAACAGCCTAGATCGGTCGTCGTAACTCTTTGATAATTCTACCCCCCAGGACTGGTGACTGATGGCCAGCATCGTATATCCCACGTAAAGTAAGATGAGCCAAAACATCAGATATAAACCAGAGACATTTTCTGGATTCGGCATGAAAACCATCCAGACCGACAGCAGCAGAATCGGGATAGACAAGGCTATCCAATGTTTTCTACGGCCCCACCTGGAATCGAACTTGTCGATCATGACGCCCATAATGGGATCCGTGACGACATCCCAGATGCGCGCGATGAAAAA
>JAPKBI010000043.1 GCA_028823475.1 Halioglobus sp.
TCCTTTGTTGCAGTAAATGCTATCAAAGGAGCGGCATCAAACCGTGACAGGTCCAATTTGCATTGCTGCGGCAAAAAGGATGATGGGTTCATCCAATCAACCCAGCGTCCGACAGCAACGCTCACTCGGCAAGCTTACACAGCTCAAAATTGACGCAAGAGTTTATTCTACTTCCCCCATTGGCGAGACATCTTGATGGCTTTTTTAAACATTTTCCCTGATCGGTAGCCTTCTGGCTCAGGCTTAAACGAACCAAACTGCGGAATAGTTTCTAGCCGGTGTCCCAAAAAATCTGAAGCCAACTGAATGGTTCCCAAGCCTGTGAGTTCCGGCATACTGGCTGGGCAGACTTCTCGTTGAACCATATTAGCAAAAAATTGGACAAAATACGGATTTTTACTCATTCCACCATCAATAAATATTGGACCTTTCGAGGGTATACAGCTGCTCATAGCTGCGATGACTTCTGAGGCTCGAAACGCGATACCCTCCAGTATCGATTGCATCATCTGTTGTGCTGTATGGTCCAAAGAAAGCCCAAACCAAACTCCTCGAGCGTGTGGATCCCAGTAGGGGCAACCCAGTCCAGTCAGTGCTGGCACGAAAGCTAATCCACTCTCAATCGCCGGAGGTGTGCAGAACGTATTAATCTCTGAAAATTCAGAAAACAGTCCCAAAGATCTGGCCCAATTAATAGCCGCGCTGGCTGTATAAACGCCACCATCAACCGCAAAAACAGGGTCTTCTCCATTCTTTTGCCAAGCCACTGTCGGCAGCAGACCAAGTTTGGGATTATTAATAATTTCGTCGCCTGTCACCATCAACGCAAACGCACCGGTCCCAAAAGTAATTTTCGATTCACCTTTTTGGCGGCATCCAAATCCATAGAGAGCCGCCTGCTGATCCACGATGCTCGCGATGACAGGCGTTTGCCTGTATTGGGTTTTAATTGCGCCAAAATCACCAGTTGTAGGCACGATCTTTGGCAAGCATTGCAAAGGAACTCTGAAAAGGTCACAGAGGTGCGGATCCCAGTTTAAAGTTTTCAAGTTCATCAGCGACGTGCGGCTAGCAGTGCTTACATCGGTAACAAAATGGCCAGTTAAACGATCCAGAAAGAAAGCATCTGTGGTTCCTATCCGCAGTTTTCCAAGCGCCAAAGCATCTTTGGCTTTTTGATTGTGCTGGACAATCCAAGCCAATTTACTGGCTGAAAAATACGGGTCCAAAGGCAAACCGGCACGAAGGAATGTTTCCTCTTCCAAACCGTCAGACTTCAACTTATCAATCACCACCGTGGTGCGTTTATCTTGCCAGACTATAACAGGTGACAATGCCTCTTTGGTATCGGAATTCCAAGCCAGGCAGCTTTCACCTTGATTATCAATCCCAATCGCATCGACTTCGCCAACGGCATCAACGCAGGCCTGGATATTGCGGATTAACTCGTCAGGATTGTGTTCTACCCAGCCATCATGGGGAAAAAATTGCTGGTGCTCGATTGAATGCACGATCTCAAGCTTGCTGTCGGTGTTGACGATAAGCGCCCGTGTACTTGTCGTCCCCTGATCAATACTAGCGATACGCATCTCTATTTATTTCTTTGGATTGATAGCTCTACTGGGCTCTTTGAGCAGTTCTGCACAATCGGAGCTAGTCGTATTTGAACTCGTCGGACTGGGCGGGAGTTCAACCAAGTATTCGAAATTGACTGTCCGCCTGAGATCGCTTCAAGATAACCTTTCACTGGTACGTTCAGACCAATCTGCATCTTCTGCATTCCTCCAGTCCGATCTGAGATTGACAGTCGTTGGGGAACCGAAAATCCAATAGCCCGATCCACAAGTTGGACCCTTACTGAGGGGACAACAGCTGGCTGTCCGCGCGACAAATCTTCAGCTATCCACTTTGCAGTTTCAATGCCTTCCTGCCAGCACCAACCCGAAGTTTCGGCGGGTCGTAAAAGGTTTCCAGCACTGTAATAACTTGGATCAGAGCACTGGCCAAATTGGTCAATCATTGGCCCACCCGATCCGGGATCAACTTCCAGATGGCTCAAATGGAGTAACGCCGCTTCTGGTCGAAAGCGGCCTGAAATAATCGCACCATCTGCTTCGATGGATTGTTGTTTGCCCGCAGCATCAATGAACTCGATTGCCTCAACCTGCCTACGGCCTAGTATCCGCAAGTTTTTAACTTTAGTAAAAAGCGCAACACCTCGCATCATCAGATAAGGCTGCACAAGGCGCCGCGCCAATATTCGATCGTTTTCTTCGATCATTGCAACTGGTCGAATGCCTAGGTGTCTGCATGTATCAATTGCTGAAAATGACACCAGTTCAGATCCAATGATGACAGGTCGCCTGAAAGGTCGCATGCCTTGCAGGTACGTCATCGATTGCAAAGCGCCAGTCGATAAAACTCCCAGAGGCCGGTCCCCGCCGATGAACCTTTGCGGACGACTAGCTTCGCGCGCACCGGTACACAAAACAACTCGCTCTGCTTGTAATTCGGCCTTCCCCGCAGGCGTTGTCAGGCTTAGTCTGCCGTCTGGATGAAGCGCCGTAACGGTCACCTCGGTTTTAATATCGACTCCAGCGTCCACCGCTGCCTCTACATTCCTGCGTGCATAGTCTGGCCCTTTCAGAAGCCGCCCATACTCACGAATGCCAAATGGATAATGTCCACAATGGCGTGGAATGCCCCCCGCATCATTCTCACGTTCCAGAACGATAACGCTACCGACACCAAGGCGCTTTAGCTTAGTGGCCAAGGCCAAACCTGCAGTCCCACCGCCAACAACCGCCACGTCAGATTTTCTTGGTAAACCCCCATTATTGGTCGTCATGGCCTAGTCCCATTGGGAGATTGAAACGTCCTGCGGTAAGCTTCACCAGTTCACCAGTACAATAGAAACCCTGGCAACGCCCCATGCAGACCCGTGTTCTGCGCTTCAAACCCTGCAAGGTGGAAGGAGGCAAGGGGCCATTCAATACCTGTTCAATCTCACGCCGAGTGACGAGTTCGCAATGGCACACGATGCCACCGTTATCGGGCTCCTCCCAATCGCGCGGGTGGTAGTTTGACAGTCGGTCTGGCGCGGGGATGATCGGATCTTCAATTGCTTGAAAAGAGAACTCATCAGGTGCAATTAAGCCAGCTACGTGGCGCGCAATACCAAGTGCTGCACTGAGACCCGTGGAACGAATGCCACCAACACAGGTATAGTTCTTACCTTCAATTCTGCGGATCTGGTAATCCTGAAATTCAGTAGCTGGCCGTAGGCCTGCATAGGCCGCTGTCACTTCACATTCTTCAAGATTGGGTATCATTTCGATACCCTTTTCTCGCAGATGCGCCAGCATATCACTAATTGTAGATGAGTCTGTGCGGCTCTCCTGATTTTCGGCCGTAGGTCCAACTAGTAGATTTCCAAATATTGTCCGGCAGACTACGATGCCCTTGGTCGTCTTGGTAGGAACTGGTAAAATGATGGAAGATGCCAATGCAGCGGCGGATTTGTCGAAGACAACAAATTGGCCTTTGCGAGGCGTAACAGTGAATGGGCATTCCCCAATCAAGCGCTGCTCAACGATATCGCCGTATAGTCCAGCACAATTGATTATCTGTGCCGCACAGACTGACCCAGCGTTTGTTTCCAATCGCCACTGCTGTCCGTCATACTGACCCGCGACGACTTCTGTATCGCGATAAAGCACTGCCCCATTCGCCATGGCCTGAAGTAAATAGGCATGCGCCGAGGCCCAAGGGTCGATCAAGAATTCACCCGGCACCTCAAAGCCCCCGACGACGTTGTTCGACAAGTATGGCTCTCGCTTCAATATTTGTGATTTAGTCAACGCAGAAACGTCAGTGACACCGTTTTTATGCGCCTTTTCAATGAGCTTTGGCAGCTCATCCAATTGCTCCTGTGACCATGCAAGAACAAGCGCCCCAGACCGGAGAACGGGCAATCCAAGTGTCTCGCAAGTTTCTAAGTATTCTTTATAGCCTTGTGCAATGCAGTCTTGTTCAAGAGAACCTGATGGAGCATCAAAACCCGTGTGAAGAATTGCGCTGTTACCTTTGGAAGCCCCGTCCAGAACATCAGCTGCCTTCTCCAAAACAATGACGCTTGCTCCATCTAGGGTAAGCCGTCGAGCCAATGCGCAACCCACCACACCGGCGCCAATAATGGCCACATCGGCGCGGCCCAAGGCAACAAGTTTCTTTTTCACTTCCATATCCCCGTGCACCCTGAGCATTTAATAGTCTTGCCGATGCAGTCCTGGCATTGATTCCACAAGGCTGCGAGTATAGGGATTCGTCGATTTATCAAAAATCTGATCGATTCCACCGCGTTCCACAATTTGCCCGCGATTCATTACAATTATGTCGTCGCAAAGATAGCGAACGACACCAAGATCGTGAGATACAAATATCATCGTTAGTCCCATGTCATGACGAAGGTCTCTAAGCAGATTTAAGATCTGCGCTTGGATCGATACGTCTAAGGCCGAGGCGGCCTCATCCGCAATTATGAGATCTGGATCTACGGCGAGCGCTCTGGCAATACCGATGCGTTGACATTGTCCTCCCGAAAGAGCGCCCGGTCGTCTGTCAACCACATCTCGCGAAAGGCCAACTTTGTCGAGCAAGCTATGAACAAGAATTTTTCGATTAGCACTTTTGCGAACACCATGGACATAAAAGACTTCCTCTAGCACTTCACCGGCAGTAAGACGAGGATTAAGTGAGCCCAAAGGGTCCTGGAAGATCATCTGCACTCGCCGTCGATAGTCAAAAAGGCTGGTACCCTTTAATTCCTGGATGTTTCCATTCTCAAAGAAAATACTGCCTGATGTTGGCTTGATCAGCCGCAAGATTGCCTTGGATAGAGTGCTCTTTCCACAACCACTCTCTCCGACGAGACCTATGCAGGAGCCTCGCTCCACCTCAAATGAAACCGCGTCTATGGCCTTTGTTACAAGTTTCTTACGCCTCATTAGGTCAAGCAAAGATGAGCGCTTGAAGTGGACATTTAGATTCTCAACCTTTAGGATTTCAGTCATAATTTAGGCCTAAAGTTTGCAGCTCCCGCCACCTTAAACATGCATTAGAACGGACTGCAGAAGTCTGCACGAGCGGGGGAGGGGAAGGCTGCTTGCACGCTTGGATAGCAAATTCGCAACGGGGCAGGAAGCGGCATCCAGAAGGCATTGCATTAAGCGCAGGTGGCTGACCAGGGATCGAAGGAAGCGGCCTGTCGCGCTGCGCGGATTCTGGTTGTGACCTTATAAGTCCAAGGCTGTAGGGGTGGAGTGGAGCGTTCAGCAGCTCAATAGTGCTTGCACTCTCTACGATACGGGCCGCATAAAGAACGGAGACCGTGTCGCAGAGCTGCGAAACAACGCCCAGATCGTGGGTAATAAAGATGATAGAGATACCAGTTTCATCTCGCAGCCTACATAAAAGTTCAAGTATTTGCTTCTGGATTGTGACATCGAGCGCCGTTGTTGGCTCATCAGCAATCAAAACCTTTGGATTACATGCAAGCGCCGCCGCGATCAAAACACGTTGCTTCATACCTCCAGAAAAATGGTGTGGGTAAACGTCAAACTGCCGTTCAGCATCGTGGATACCGACCTTGCGGAACAGTTCAATAGCCTCAGTGCGGGCTTCTTTACGCGTGAGACCTTGGTGAAGGCGCAACGGTTCAGCAACTTGCTTTCCAACACTCATTAGTGGATCGAGATAAGAGGTTGGATTTTGAAAAATCATAGCGATGTTGTGGCGCAGATGGCTTTGTTGAGATGAAGGCACAAAAGCGTTGTCGGCATCGCTGAGGAGGATCTCACCAGACGCAATATGCGCACTACGAGGCAGAATCCCTACAACGGCGCGCATCGCCATTGTTTTACCACTGCCACTTTCGCCGACAAGGCCTACTATTTCGCCAGGTTCAACGGATAGTGAAAATTGCTCGACGGGAAAAATTGGGCCAGAAGGAGTAACTATTTCGACAGTAAGATCCCGGATGATAAGTTTTGACATCATTCGCTAACCTTGTACTGAGCCGCTAGTCCGTCGGCTATAAGACTAAAACTTAAGGCTAGTATTACAATCGCGAGGCCAGGAAACAGCGTGATCCACCACGCAGTCGAAATAAAATTTTGACCTTCTGCAATCATGATCCCCCACTCTGCCAGCGGTGGCTGCACCCCCAAACCAAGATAGCTGAGCGAAGATCCAAGTAGGATGGTGAGCACAACGTCTGACATTATAAACACTAATACTGGCAACGCTGCGTTCGGCAGGACATGCCGGAACATAATTCGTATACTGCTGAAACCTAGTATCTGTCCTGCTGCAACAAAATCGCTGTGCCGTAAAACGAGCGTACGCGAGCGAACTAGCCGAGCGTAGGATACCCAACCAACAAGAGCTAAGGCAATGAAGAAGCTCATCAGACCAGGGCCCAATATGGAGATGATAGCGATCATCAGAATAAAGAAGGGAAAGGAAATCGTTATATCGAGAAATCGCATCAGAAGCGTATCGATGATGCCTCCGAAATACCCAGCTAAGAGACCGATAGTGCAGCCAATGATAATTGGTGCAAAGACACCACCCAGCCCCATGGCAAGGTCGACTCTACTACCCCAAATCACGCGTGAAAGCACATCGCGGCCAAAATTATCCGTACCAAATGGATGGGCAAAGCTCGGAGGCTGCAGCGTTCTTGCCACATCCTGTGCAATTGGGTCGTAAGGAGCAATCCAAGGCGCAAAGATTGCGATCACGACCCAACAAACACTTAAGAAAATACCTAATACAAGCGTCAGATTATTATTTTTGAGGAAGCCAACGCTCAGCAAGAGACGAGCTGCCCTCACAGGTGCACTCTCGGATCGATCACAGCTGTTAAAACATCAACTATGAAGTTTACGGCAATAACGGCGATTGCCACGACGAGTGTTATAAGTTGAACGACAAGATAGTCCCGCGCGAAGATTGAAGAGATCATGAGCTGCCCAATTCCAGGAACAGAAAATACCTGTTCGACGACCACCGTTCCGCCGATCAACCAAGCGAAATTTATACCAAGCAGAGTAATAGCTGGTACCAGCGAATTTGGTAAGACGTGGCTAAAGTAGATGCCGTTTTCCGACATGCCACGCGAGCGCGCAGCGGTAGCATAGTCAGATTCCATCTCGCTAATGAGGCTTGCACGCAGGTTACGGATAAGCACTGGGGACAAAGCGAGCGTAATAGAGACAGCTGGAAGGAAGAGATAGTAAAGATTCTCGGCGACGCTCTCGCCATAGCCGGACGTGGGGAACCAGTTTAAGGCAATACTAAACTGCATGATTAGAATGATGCCAAGCCAGAAGGTAGGCAGTCCGAGCCCTACCATGGAATACGAACGCACGATCACGTCCGGTAGTCGACCCTGCCGGCGTGCAGCCCATGTACTTAAAATAAGCGTGATTAATATAGCCATAACAAGGACATAGGCAAGAAGAAAAACTGTTGGTCCGATCCGTTCAGCCACTACGTTGAACGTTGAGGTCTTGTAGACAATCGATCGACCAAAATCACCCTGGAACAAATTCTTTAAAAAAAGCAAATATTGTGTCATTAACGGCTCGTCGAGCCCGTACTGCGCCCGTATCTTTGCAGCAACCTCAGGCGTCGCTCGCGTGCCGAGCAGAAGACGAACTGGATCTCCGGGTATAGACCGCACCATCACGAAACTGATGACGCTAACGCCGAAGAGCACCGGCAGCAGCTGTAAAGGTCGGAACAGGATGAATTTGAAGCGCTCCACGGTTACCCACGATTACTTTCAAGAAAGCGGAGCAGCGTCTCAGCGTAGGCCACGGGCTCCTCAAAGAATGGCATATGTGAACTATTTTGAAAAATCTTAATTGTTGAACTGTGTAATGCTCGATGTAGTTTCGAAGAGCAAACCGGCGTCAGTTCGTCATGAAATCCACATGTGACAAGCGCTGGTGAAATAATCATGTGCAGTTCTTCCAGCCGGTTCCAAGAGCTGTAGTTGCCAGTGAAGGTGAACTCATTAGGACCTTGCATGGCCCCATAGATCACCATGTTCCAATGATCAAGCGATCGCTTTACCGGCGCTGGCCATTCTTTCAAGCGACAGACGTGACGAAAATTAAGGATAGTGATTGCGGCCTGGTACTCAGGATGATCGAGCGTGCCGTCAGTCTCGTGGGCTAGCATCATGGCTAGTGTTTCAGGCCCCAACGCGCTGCGTAGTCGTTCCAGTTCTGTAACGAGATGAGGGACGTCGCCGGCACCGTTCTGCAAGACTAGCGTCTTCAACCCCCCAGGATAGTCGAGGCTGTGTTCGATGGCCAGGAAAGTGCCCCAAGACTGGCCAAGAAGGTGGACTCGCCCGAGTCCCAAGCTTTGGCGAACTATCTCCAGCTCTCTAGCGTAGCGGGGAACCGTCCATAGGGACATATCGTCTGGAAAATCTGATTCGCCGCAACCAAGCTGATCATAGGCAATAACCCGGTACCCGTGGTCCGCAAGCCATGAGTGTGAGTCTCGTATATAGTCGCATGGCAGACCCGGCCCCCCATTCAGACAAAGAACGACCTCATCGCCAGTACCAAAGCTGTAGGCGACCAGATTGTGGCCGCCTACGTCAATTTCGATCCGCTCATCATGGGGCCGTTCATACCACATTAGCTTGTCCAACTCCAATGTTGAGAGAGATATACGAGGTATCTTAGTACACGTTTTACTGCTTGTCTGCTGTTGTCAGCATATAGCGACCAAGCGGATTTTGGATAAACCCAGTGACTGATGTCAGTGAAGCGTTGCGAAACGGGCTGTAATAGAGGTCGATCCAATGAACGTCGTCCTTAGCAATCGACTGGATCTTGTAATACATCTGCTTGCGCTTATCCGGATCGAGTTCCAGAGCGGCCTCATTCACCAACTTTGTTACCTCGGGATTCTTGTAGTTAGTATAGTAGGAGCGATTTTCTTCATCGCCGGAAACAACAAATTGGGCTTTCTGATCAGGATCAGACACGTCGTTCACCCACCACATCATACCGAGGTCGTACTCTCCTGCTACCAGAGCGTCCCATTGCTGACCGCCCTCCATTTTGACGATGTTGACAGTGATGCCTGCTTTGGCACATTGGGCCTTAACAAGAACGGCAGTCTGCTCATGGGCGGAGTCGCCACTGACAATTACAAAGTCAAGCTCCAGATTGGTTACTCCCTCGTCAGCCAGAATAGCTTTAGCTTTTTCCGGATCATAAGAGTAGTTTGGGTTGTTTTTGTTGTAATACATGCCGTCAAGTGGGAAGAAAGAATTTGCTTTCACTCCGAAGCCGAAGGTCACTTTTTCGACAATGGCATCCTGATCAATTGCCATGTTCAATGCCTGGCGTACCGCCTTGTTATCAAGTGGCGCGTTGTTGTGATTGATCAGGATGTGGTCCATGCGCGTCGATTTATCAATCTGAACTTGGGTCTTAGGATTGTCTTGGAGTTGCCGGATCTGGTTCCACGGAACAAAGGTCGCTGCGTCCACTTCCCCGGCGGTTAGCTTTAGCATACGGGTGTTATCGTTAGGTGCGTAAATCCATTCGATTCCGTCAAGCTTGGGCAAGCCCTCTTCCCAGTAGTTTGAGTTTTTTTCCAGTACGACCTTGTTGCCACGCTTCCATTCTTTGAGAATGAATGGACCTGAACCAATCGGATTTTGGCCAAAGTCCTCTCCAGCGGCCTCAACCGCATGCTCAGGCACAATAGCTGACGCGAACATCGCCAGTGTAGACATAAACGAGGGCGCTGCGCTGGACAGGGTAATGACCACAGTTTCATCGTCGGGTGCATGGACGTCAGTCATCACGGTGTAAAGGCCAGCCATGATAGATTGCTCTGCATCACGTACTCGCTTTAAGCTGAATACAACGTCACTGGATTTCACCGGCGTACCATCAGAAAACACTGCGCTACGTAGATTAAAAGTATAGGTTTTGCCATCTGGTGAGACCTGCCAGCTTTCTGCAAGGTCTGGAATGACATCGGTCGCATCGGCATTGTCTCTCACCAGCTTCGAATAGAACTGGTTCAACACCCAGATGTCAGGGGCAAGGATGGTGAAGATTGGATCGAAGGTCGTGCTATCCTGCTCACGGGCGATCTTCAGGACCCCTCCCGCATTGGCCACAGTAGTGTAGCTTAACACGCTTAAAAAAGCGGTAGCTGCTACTAAGCTGGCTGTGATAACTCGTCTTATAGTCATAGCTAGTTCTCCTTTAGTTAAATTTCACTGGTTCAATTCCGCGATGCTTATTGAGAAAACCTGTAACAACAGCCCAATACTCTTCTGGTTCTTCGAAAAAAGGCATGTGGGAGCTGTTAGGGAAAATCTTGAGCTCAGCATTGGGCAACCCGCGCATCAATCGTCCGGCGCTGATTGGTCCAAGTTCGTCATAGTAACCACAAAGTACAAGTGTGGGTTGTAAAACACGATGAAGGTCTGCTCTGCGATCCCAATCGCGGAGATTTCCACTATCGCCACTGAACTCGTTGGGACCATACATAGTAGTATAAATGTCTGTGTTAATACCGGCCATAGAACGCTGCAAGGCTGCTGGCCACTCCTGCAATCGGCAGACATGGCGATAGTTTAGGATGGTTATAGCTGCTTCATACTCAGGGTGATCTGTGGTGCCTTCGGCTTCGTGTCTTGTCATCATCGACACAGTCTCGTGCCCGAGCGAGCTACGCAACCGTTCTAGATCTTTTAGATGTAATGGCACCTCCGCCGTGCCATTTGCGCAAATGAATGTTTTTACATAATTGGGAAAGTTAAGAAGATATTCTAGGCCTAGCCATGTGCCCCAAGACTGCCCCAGCAAATGCACGTTACCGAGATCAAGCGTCGAACGAACTATTTCTACCTCTTCGACGTAGCGAGCAATGGTCCAAAGGTTCTTGTCGTTAGGGCGGTCAGACTGGCCGGTACCCAGTTGATCATGAATGACGACACGATAGCCATGATCGGCCAACACAGAGTGTGAGTCTCGTAAATAGTCGCATGGCAGACCCGGACCCCCATTCAGACAAAGTATGACTTCGTCTCCTGAACCGAAGCTATATACAGCCACTTCCTGACCTTTTACGTCTACACGGAAGGTTTCATCAGCAGCACGTTCTAATCCCGGTTGCATGAATGTAGCACCTTTCACTTTTGGCATTAAAGGTAACTATTCAAGCCTAAAGGCTAAGTTTTTCTTTTTTAAGCTGTTAAAAATGATAGTTCTGATACTTTGAAATAAAACCATCCCGCATAGAAGCCGTCTGAGATTTCCTGAAGCCACCAGTCCTAGCTAAGATTGGTGATAGGAATCGAGCCGCTGCCCGGTTCACAATAGATAGTGACCACAATATTTATTCCCGCTTTTTTGGTAGTTTGGAGCAGAAATTATATGTAAAAATATCTTCAAATATCAAAAATTTCCACTAATCTGACAGGTTAAATAATCAAAATATTTGACAAAAAACGACTGCTGACGACTTCCAGGGATCGTTTTTTTTAATATTTTAATAGACGGTAATGGGCTGCGAGCGCAACCGCCTGTGCTCGATTGCGCGCGCCCAGTTTATTTATAGCGTTCTTTAGGTGGAAGTTTGCAGTAGGCAGCGCACGCTTGATATGGTCTGCGATTTGCTTGGCCGTCATACCTTGCGCTGATAGGCTTAGGCACTCGATTTCGCGAGCGCTGAGTTGAATTTGTCGACAGCCATGCTCATCTCGGTTGAGGCCTTCGAGGATACTTTCACTCATTTCAAGCGCAAGAAGCGTAAAAGCCGCAACGTTATGCCGGATATTTCGCGCAAAAGTGTGCTCTGGATCAATACAAATACCGGTGACGGTTGATAATGCTCCATCTGGTGAATGTATTGGCACTGTAAGCCCAAATTTTAAACTATTGTCGCGCATATAACGAACCACAGGCTGCTGCTCAGGTCCCCAAATTTGGCCGCGAATATTGCTTTTCCCCTCCAGATGCGACCACGTGAATGGCCGTGACGTCGTGTGGCAAATCTGCTGTACTAGATCGATTGAAAAATAATCTTCTTCCATCCAAAGTGATTCGAAGCTCTCAGGTAAATTAACAGTCTTCAAAACACTCGGAGGGATAAGTTGGCAATCAGGGGTCCGGGCAATCGGCGTATAGTCATAAACGAGTGAAGAAAATCCTAAAGGATCGACAGCTTTGTGCATTAGCGCGAGACGCTGTTCCAAGCTTTTTGCCCCTTGGAATATAGCATTGCTACTAACATTTTCCCCCATAATTTTAAATACTGCACCAGATAAAAGTGCAGGGAAAGATAAAATAAGTTTTGAAGTATCTAATATCCTAACAGCTACGTGGCTAAAAATTTTAAAGCAACCGCCAAACTAATAGAATTTTCACGTTCGCCTTTTTCACCAACGCAGTCTCAAAGTG
>JAPKBI010000044.1 GCA_028823475.1 Halioglobus sp.
TTAACGTGATCACCGGTAAGGACATTGAGAAGTACCAGTCATTTGACTTCAGTTCAATTCAGCAACAGACCGCCGGACTGACGCTTGCCAGCCCCAATGCCCGTAACAATATTATCGCCTTGCGCGGGGTCAGTGTGGATCCGGAGTCTGGCACCGCGTCGGCGGTGGATACGTATTGGAACGACGCGATTGTGCGACCTGATGTAGCGTTTACCCAGATGTACGATCTCGAGAGAATAGAGATCTTGCGTGGTCCGCAAGGTACCTTGCAGGGGCGTACCTCGCCGGCAGGCGCAATTAATATAATAACGAAGCGAGCCAATGTTGACGAATCTGGAGGCTATGTTCAGCTCTCCGCCACAGACAATGATGGAATAAATGGGCAAGTTGCCTATGGTGCGCCGCTTATCGACGGGACGTTAGCTGTTCGAGTCGCGGCTGACTATGACAAAAACAGCGGCCCTAATATTAAAAACCTGACCACCGGTTTTGATGATCAGGAATACGAGACAAAATCTGGCAGGTTCAGCGCGGTATGGAATGCGACCGATACGTTTAGTGCGCAACTAATTTATCAGTACTTGGATCAAGATCTGGACGATCCTAAAGCGATGACCGGTGTTGATCAGCGAGGAGAACGCCCTACGCTGGTCCCAACAGATCTCAAAGCCTTGGCTACCACCAATGATTCTGCAGAGCTGGATTTTAATATTGCTAATCTTATTGTGGATTGGGAAGTGTTAGACCACGAAGTGACCGGTATTGTCGGTTACACCGACTCCACTAAAAAGGCTTATACCGCCGCTGATCGTGCCGATTCGTTGCGTTACTTTGTGCCGGCTACCACGGCACCCACCCAGCAGAACTCAAACACTGACACTACCTCGTATTCCTATGAGCTGAGGGTAGCCTCTGCAGATAATGATTTCTGGGATTATCTGGTCGGCGTTTATTACCAAGATCAAAACACAGATACAGTATTTAACGCCAATTCACTCCTGCTGGCCCCTGCATTGGTGGCTGGGGTGGGCTTCGCAACCCAATCGGTAATTCCTGTGAACAGCAACAACTTCGCCGTATTTACCTTCAACACGTTTCAATTAACCCAAGACATTCAGTTGGAAGCCGGTTTACGCTGGACGAAATATGACAGTTATAAGCAGGCTACCGTGAATTATGCGGGTGCCAACGACCCAGGGTCTCTTCCTTCCAAAGAGGTGGTCAACACGCTCTTTGCAAGCAGATTTCCGATTGTGGGTATTTCGAATCCCCACACGAATGCAGATGCGCTCACGGGCTCTTTGAAACTGCGCTATGAGTGGAGTGACGAAGTCTCCCTTTATGCGGCGTATAATCGGGGTTATCGGCCCGGTGGTCTGTCCATTGTACCTTCGCCCAACATTGAGTTTTTACCGGATCCCGAGGCGACCCTCACCTATGACGAGGAAACAAGTGACGCCATAGAAGTAGGTGTGAAAAGCACCTTGTGGGACGATCGAGCCACTCTTAATCTAGCCTTGTATTACCAAAAATTCGACGGCTATTTCGGTTTTGTGCGCGGTGTTCAAGTGCTTAATGACGCAGGTGAGCCGGTGGATCTTCCCGGCGGCATTGTCTATAACGGCGACGCCAACATCTGGGGAATCGAAGTCGAAGGCAGGGTCTTGCTGAGTGACAGATGGGACGCTGGTGGTTCACTAAGTTACAACAAGGCTGAGTGGGATGGTGCCACGCAACCGTGCAATGATCGGGTAGGCAACGAGGTGGTCGGTGCTTGTGATATTGATGGCCAGCCCATAAGCGGTGAGCCAGAGTGGTCGTTGTCACTGAACTCGGAATACTTCTATCCATTGGAGTCAACCGAGGTTTATCTTCGCGGCCTGTTCAAGTATACGGATGACCGCCTTAACACGGATGCCTCCGCGGGTATTGGTAATGTCCGCAGCGAATTTAGTTCTTACCAGACACTGGATTTGTTTACCGGTTTGCGCAGCAACGATTTCGCTTGGGATGTGTCGCTCTGGGTCAAGAACGTCACTGACGAAGATGAGGTGATTTATCAGCAGGGGCCGGACCAATACGATATCGCTCTCAGCGGTGGGTCGTATACCCAAACGAATATCCTTCGTGAGCGCACGTTCGGCATGACCGCCCGCTATAATTTCTAGCGGACACCTCGGCGGTTACACTCAACGGAGTCCAAGATGGCCGGAGCATTCAGCCCGGCCGTATTTGTAACACCTGAAACTGAAGAGACCCCCTAATGAAGGTCATTTTTCTGGCTAGCCTTGCAGTGCTTCTGTCGGCTCTAGCGCAGGCTCAGGAGGTTAATATGCCTCCACAAAACCCGTATCTTGCGAATTCCAGCTACTCGATGGGGCACGGTAATCCGTCGCAGCAGGACGCGGTTTCCCAGTCGGGCCCGTCTGGTCCGTCACAGACACTGCGGCCTGATCAAATTCAGTATCAGCACACTGGACCTGCGCATTTCGGTGCTGCCACTTCGGGTGTGTACCCCGACGGCAAGCGCGTGTTCTGGAGCAATGGCATTGATCGCATCGTCAAAATTAATTACGACACATGGGAAGTGGTGGCCGAGTACTTTTTTCCCGGCGTCGAGGTTTACGATGAAGAACGTGCTAACGCGTCGATCGCTGAGTTCAATGCGAATAATGGCGGTGTGCTCGCTTTGGTGCGTGCCTTTAGGGAAATGAGCAAACTGCGTGACTTGTCTAACATCTATACGGTGCTGGGTGAGGACCATATCTATTATGTAGGCAGTAAGACGGGCTTGATTACCGCCTATGGTGACGCCGATCCGAATGACTCGAGTTCGGCAATCGTCAAGAAGGCCGAGTTCCAGTTGCCGTCAGCGTTGACCGGACCGGTTATGGGGTTGAATATGACCTACGACGGTTGGTTGATCGTAGCCACCGAGCACGGCTACATAGCGGCGGTGAAGCCTGATTTCAGTGAGGCACACACCGTTCGTGTGCGCTTTAGTGAGGGCGCCGAGGAAAAAGAAACTGGCACAACGGGTAAAGGGTGGATTCGCAACGGCTTCGCTATCGATGACGATGGTGGAATCTACATCGCATCACAAGACCATATGCACAAGATTATCTGGACCGGTGATGAACTCAGCGTCGATGAGAAAGAGGGCGCATGGACGGCTCGTTATTTGAACAGTTGGGGACAGGGTACCGGTGCGACCCCATCGCTGATGGGCTTTGGCGACGAAGACCAATTTGTCGTGATTACCGACGGCGAAGACCTGATGAATGTGGTGTTGTTCTGGCGTAACGATATTCCTACAGACTGGAAGCAGTTGAATGGCGCGCCGGATCGTCGGATAGCAGGTATGTTGCCGGCAGATATGGGTGATTCCAAGCTGGCGGTTTTGCAATCTGAACAATCTGTCATTGTTAAAGGTTATGGCGCGCTGGTGGTCAATAACACGCCGCGCAACATTCCCTGGTATTTGCCGGAGCGGGCCAGCACACTGATGATCAGCATGGCAGGGAGCAATCCAGAGTATCAGCCCTACGGCGTGCAGAAATTTGAGTGGAATCCAGCTCGGCGTCGCTTAGAGAATGGCTGGGTAAACACGGATATTAGTTCGCCTTCTAGTGTGCCGATGGCGAGCATGGGATCCGACAGTGTCTATCTCATCGGCGCGCGAGACAATCAATGGACACTGGAAGCGCTCGACTGGGCTACAGGAAAATCTGAGTTTTACTACGTTATCGGTGGGCAGCGCTACAATGTCCTGTTTTCTGGGACCCTACTGGATGAGGACGGCCGTATTCATTATGGCACTCCCTGGGGTCGTGTTCGCCTTAACACGAAAACCGAACCCTAGTCCCCACAAGGTATTCAAGTTATTGAGGTGAGCATTATGAATAAAGACCTGACTTTGGATATTCATGACGGCATTGGCCTGATTACGTTCAATCGCGCTGAGGCGTTGAACACGTTCAATGCTGCGATACAAGATGGCTTGGGAGAAGCCTACCGCCTTTGCGACGAAAACGATGCGGTGCGAGTGATCGTTATCACGGGTGCCGGTAAAGCGTTTTGTGCGGGGGCTGATCTGGGTGCAGGTGGTGATACCTTTGGTGCCGAAGGGGAGATGGACTTCAGCTCCTGTCCGCTGAGTGTTCAGGCCTGGGACCTGCGTAAGCCGGTGATTGCTGCCGTTAATGGGCATGCTCTAGGCGTTGGGCTTGGTATTGCGATGCAGGCTGATATTCGCGTGTTAGCGCAGGAGGGGAAGTATGGGTTCTTACAAAATCGTCGTGGCGCGCTAGTGGATTTTGCGATGGAATATTTCCTTCCGCGATTGATTGGCTTCGAGCGTGCATTCGAGTTGATTGTAAGAGCACAGAAGTTGAGCGGCGCAGAGGCCTTAGAGTGGGGTTTGGCAAGCCGTGTCGTACCTGCCGATGAGGTGTTGGAGTGTGCGCTTGAAATTGCACGGGATATGGTAGTGAACTGCTCACCGCTGGTAATGGGTATGCATAAGCGTTTGCTATGGAAGGGTCTAGATATGAAGCGGGATGATCTTGTCGAGTGGGAGACCCGTGCATTGCACGACACACTGTCTCGTCCGGATGCAATGGAGGGTGGTATGGCGTGGTTTGAAAGACGCAGCCCGCAATGGACTTCCAGCGTACCAAAGGACTGGCCCTCAGATTTAATGGATAGCGAATAAAATAAAAGCTGATAGGTTACTGATGTTCACTCCACTGTGTGAGTGAACTGATTCATTGCGCAGACTTTTCTATCTAGGCGCGCCGGTGTCAGTCATTCTTGAGGCAAAAACCGCCCAGCCACCATTTTGGCGAACAATCATAAGTTAGTCGACCTCTCTCTCCATGTTGTGCATCCAATATTCTTTCAATTTTTTTGTTCGGGGCCATGCCGCGCGCGGGTTCTTCCTGCAGCTGATCCAGCGGGATTGGGTAACTCGCCCAGTCCTTAGGAGCACGCCAGCCCGGCGGCGCTACCAAATAGCTGCTGGTGCCATTAATGGGGTGCAGGGCCCGCCAGTCGTGAATTTTTGTCGATAGCTCTGTGACTATCTCAGGGTACGTCTGAGCGAGGTTGTTGTATTCGTTGGGGTCGTCTTGAATCTTAAATAGATAATTGGTTACGGTCGTTTCCAGCTGGTCCTGATCGATTTCCTGCACCAGCTTCCAGTTCTCGTTGAATGCGGTCAGATTGAAGTGCCCTGCGATAGGTGTTTCGGATGCAAAATAGATCAACTCTTCGCGCGGAATCGCGGTGCCGTTGGCAATCGCTGACCAAAGGCTCTGTCCATCAAAAGCCCTTCGATTCTTTGGGATGACGCCACTAGCCTCTGCCAGCGTTGGAAAGACATCCATCGCTGTCATGATTTGGGTCATCTTTTCTCCGGCAGGTACATGCCCTGGCCAGCGTATGATTGACACTACACGGATACCGCCCTCAAAAGTCTCACCTTTACCTCCGCGCAGTGGAGCATTGTCGGCACCACCGACGGAGTATGCGGCACCGCCGTTGTCACTGAAGAACAGAACAATCGTGTTGTCTGTTATTTGCTCTTTATCCAGGGTGTTAAGCACCTGACTAATGGCCTGGTCCATACCGTCTACGACCGCCGCATACATGGGTCGTGCGCTGTCCATCATGAGTAACTTAGACATGCGCCGCGTGTCGTCCGTATTTTTCGCGCGTGCCGGAGCCAGATCAGTGTTGATGTCTTTGTATTTCTCCTGTAACTCTAGCGGCGCATCTAGCGGCGTATGGGGTGCGATGAACGGCATATAAATCAAGAAAGGCTTTGTCTTATCGCGCTCCCGTATGTAGCGGGACACCTCATCGGCCAGCAAAAACGATTCGTAGCCTTGATCATCTATTGAGACGCCATTGCGCTGGAAGTCTTTGCCTCCCTGATTAGCAAACGGCGGATAAAAACCCACCTCGGTGTGCAGGTGTCCATAAAAGTGCTCAAAACCACGGTTGTTAGGGTGATAGGTCATCTGCGCATGCCCTAGGTGCCATTTGCCCACCATGGCAGTCTGATATCCTGCCTCTAGGAAAGATTCAGGCAAGAAGTGCTCGTCCGGATGGATGCCGTTGTTATCCCAGGGCAAAATTACGCCATACGCTACACCGAGGCGCATAGGGTCGCGCCCTGTCATTAGCGCGGCCCGAGTCGGGGAGCAAATGGGTGTGGTGTAGAACCGATTGAGTTCCATGCCTTCTGCCGCCAGACGGTTTAGCGCAGGAGTATCAATATCGCCCCCGTGAAAACCAACATCATTCCAACCAAGATCGTCGGCTACGATAATAATGACATTGGGCTGTTTAGCCGTGGCAAGTTCCATCGCGCCAAAGAGTAAAAAAATAGCCGCTAGCAGATTTTTGTGCAGTCGCGTGTAGATAATCATGAGGAGCTCCATCTTTTCATTTTTGGCTCGACTCCGGGAACGAGTCGTCTAGACTTTACTGTGTAGTTTCAAGCTGTGACTTCAGCCAATAAATCTCGTAATCATTGCGTAGGCCATTTTCAGCGCGTTCCAGCAACTCCAGCAGTGCCTGCTCTCGCAGCGCCAACGCGCTAGCGTTTTGTGGGTCATCCGCAAGCGCTATTTCGGTGATGTGCAGGGTCTTAACGGGCTCACCTTGGATAAGGTAATTATTGCCTAGCGTAATCAGGTTTTCGCTGCCCGCCATTCTTGCAAGATCTGCATAGACATCCTGAGCAGGTATGGGATAAAGCTCGGTGGTACTTTCGAAGCGAAACCAGCCCATGTAATATTCCCAGATACTTTTTACGGCCCAATCCACGCGGCCGTGATTTTGGACCAGCTCGAGGTTAGGCGGCAATTTGATATCCTTCATTAATTGGTTAACGGTCTTGCCGGCATTCATCCCCGCAATGGTCTCGTCATGTACGTATTGTACGGCGTCTCGTATGCGCTGCATGCCCTCTCGAATCTTCTGTGCACCTATCGTGGGGTCGAGATGGCTGGGGATAATAACGTCAGGATTCAGAGCGATAAGTCGGTCAAGAGACTTTATGTATTCAACAGGTTTGCGAACCTTCTCACCACGCATGGTGAAGATATTGGGAAATTGAGGAAACTGGGGGCCGAAGAAATCGCCACTGATTAATACTTTTTGCTGCGGTAGCCACAATACAGCGTTGTCAGCGCCCTCAGCGCCCGGAGCACCTATCACTTGGAATTCTACGCCGCCCAAAGTAAAGGTGTATGTCTCCCAGTCATCCACGGTAATGGTCGGCACAATGCCGCCATAGCGCATCAACGCGACATCCGGCCGGTCATCCCAGGCAGGCATCCAGGGAAACAAAGTGCGATTACGGCCGTATTGGTAAGGTTGCAGTTCAGAGAGATAGCGCTGTTCTTCTTCAAAATTTTGATGGGCAATGATGTCAGTTCCTTCGTCTATCCAGAACCGAGTGCCACCAATATGGTCTGCGTGAGAATGGCTGAGTATGATATAGCGCACGTCGGCATCTGACACAGTATCCTTCAGTATTTGTAGCTGGTTAGCCGACTGTATCACCAGTCCTGTGTCGAACAGGACCACGCCCTCGCTGGTGGTAATCATAATGGTGTTGCCGACACCTGTGGCATAGTGGATGTTCTCAGACACTTTACGCACCTCGATAGGGCGCTTGATCAGGTCGACTGCGGCACCATGAGTTCCTTCTCCGCTGGCACTTGCCAAACGCTTGGTAGCGACATCGCCAATCACGGCCATGCTCTGAATCTCGACCTCCTGCTTCAATCTGCGCGCGACGTCTTCGTCAAAATAGATCCAAAGCGCACCCGCGCTAATCACGGCTACCACGAATATCATTACTTTTCCGATTGCGCCGCGCTGTTCTTTCTCAGTGGGTTTCATTGAAATAGTGCCTGTTTTTTTAAAATATTAGTCGGTGCAAAACGAATGAAAATCGGGGATGACCAAGCACGCTGTTCAGCGGGTGCGAGGCAGTCCTCACTTGCCGGTGTGCGATAATCGCCGTAGCAGGGATTGACTGCAATACATTCCCCTTGTTCCGAGTATTCGCAGCGGAGGTTGTCAGCGTTAATCATAGGTGTCGCTTTCTGGATGGCGCGTGCGTAATAAATGGATTCCCGTCTGTCATCTACGAAATTCTCATCTTCAAATTCTATGCTACAACCCATCGGGTCGCCGGAACAATCGAAGGTCCGCCAGGGATCTTCAATCAACTGATTTACGGACTCATTGGAGGCCACCTGAGGCCGGATGCGAATGACTTCAATGCGATCGATGACATGGCGTTCATTAGAAGGGTTATAGCACTCGCCGCCACACAACCACTGCAAGCGCTTCTCTCCGAGGCCATTAAGGGCATGGGCAGGGCAACCGGGGTTTTGTTTGAAGGCGCCCACTGCACTAACGCGAAAACGAGGGCTGACTGCTGAATCAGTCTCGGAGCCCATTGGTAGTTGCTGTTTTCCTTGCAATAAATCAAACCATAGGAGAATACGGTCTCCTGACGTGCCATAGACTTGTTTGCGCTTTAGTCCGTCCCATATGGCATTCCGACTGCGGCCCTCACTGTGCACTGCGACCAGACCCCCGCTGAGCCAGAAGGAGTTTTGCCGTTCCATGTTGCGCATGTTGATCAGGCCGACACCGTCAAGGTCTAGAGGTATGGAGTAGGGCGCCGGGTCGAGTGGGTCGCCTTGTGATACTTTTTCGAAGCGTTTGCTTGGCGGACCAAAGGCCTCGGTAGTTCGTTTGCGCTGAATTTGTTTGTACCCCGTGCCAGCCATTGCGCGATGATTGTCGCTGGAACCGATGAACCCAAATCGAAAATTGAAGGGTTCCTGCGGCTTCTCAAAATCAGTAATTGACAGTGCGTACTGAGCCGAAGTGCCCGGACGGTGATCCATGGGCGTGAGAAAGCAGTCCGGGCAGTTGCCACAGTTAAGCCAGTCGGTGACCTGCTGGCCAGGTATAGTGAGATGCCCAGAGATGCCGGCGTCGACAAAATTTTTCCTAGCAGTGGCGGCGCGAAGCTCACAGGCTGTCGTATCGACGCCCTCGGCGGAACATCGTTCAGCGATTATTTCACCAGCCCGCCAGCAGCAGGGAAGATAGTTATCGGATGGGGCAGGGCAGTATAGTTCACCATTTCCGTCTTTTTTTAGAGCCCGCCAGTCCCGATATTCTTCAGAGTTGCCATGCCCTGAATACACCTCGAACAGAATTTGTCGTTTCGGGTCGTGTTGCTGGCGGTTCAACTGTTTGTCGAGAGTCGTGGTTGCTGGCGTATTCATTCCCCAGCTGGTGCCATGAGGAATGACGATACTGTCAAAGCCCCATTCATCTAGCTTGGTAAATAACGCTCGCGGATCGGCGGCTAATTCGAGGCAATCTGCGGGTAGTTCTCGTGTGTTTATGCCTTGCTCACAAAGGGGTGTATTTTCGATCTCGTCGTAATATCCCTGTATGCCTAAATAGAAGGCGCGATTCTCGAAGTCGGTGAGGGCGAGCATCATTTGTGCAGCTATACCCAGTGGCGCTTTGGCAAGCTTTGCGCGTGGGGCGGCGATGGCCCGCGAGGGGACCAGTTCATCTGCTGTGTCCAGAAAAATGATGTTCTTATGGCCGTAGTGCTTTGTAGGATCAGTACTTACTTGGCTCCATTCCCACCCTAGAAACGACACTAGGTCGGGGTTCTCGGAGTCTCCCGATACCGCGTTGCATTCACGAATACTTTGCCTTGTTTCTTGCCAGAGTCGCGGGGTGATGCTTTCGGCATGGTCGTTAATGGACCAGAAGTCCAGATTAGAACAATAGCGCGCAAAATCGCAGGCATCTGCCGGAGACTTCAGGCCGCTGCCCCCCATGACAGGCATGGACATAATGAAGGCGTCCGAAGAAAAGGTGGTGTGAACATGCAGATCACCGAAGACTATCTGCTGATTGATATTATGTTGGTGTTTTCCAGAATCTGTTTCTGTGTGCAATGTGGCCACGCTGCCCTGTCGAGTCAGTTTATCGGACAGCTGTATTGCAGGAATAGTGCCTCCTACGATAACACCGCGATCCTGCGGTTTACTGCAGCCCACAGCCAACCCTGCGCAGAGCAATAACGCTGTGAGAGCAGAATTTCGCAACTTTGGCTGCATGCGAGTACCTTCGTCAGCACGGAATAAGCCCACAATAGAGTACAACGAGCTTCTACGCTATGTTCTGGTCGGCCAAATACACATTGCGCGAACTTCCCATTAGAATTAGCGCCTGTTCCGATGATGCAATGATTGTCTGTTTTAGTGGCGTCTGAGCTCGGGGCAAAATTCCCTCGAGAAATGGCACCCTATGCAGCACCACGAAACGGCCAAACCTTTAAACGAGTTGGTGTCGTTACCCCCGCTGTGGTGGCGGGTGTTCTGAAATCGGAGACTGATCTGGATTAGCAAGAGATTGTGATGCCCGTTTGATTCGACGCCGCTGAGCCTGTCAATGAATGTTGCCAGGTCTTTTTCCCCTACATTTAATCTACCGAAGCTCCTTCTCTATCTTTTGCAAAACATCGGGTTGAAGATTGTCTTTGATGGCGCTGGAGGTTGCCGTAACAGTGGCTGCTACGATCACACCTGTGAACATAATTCCAGTCCATGCGATCAATATGGCAAGTATTTTGGATAGGCGTGTCAGTGGGCGAATATCCCCATAGCCGACGGTAAATCCGGTGATGAATGCCCAATAGATGGAATCAAAAGTACTCCATCCTTCTTTGTGGCCAACGATCAAGGCCAGAAGGATAATAACAGTGATCAGAGACAGTAAAATCGGTGCGCCGAAATACAGTGTTTTGAAAAATAATTCAGTGAAGGTAAAGGTAAATTCCATAGCTAGCCTTGCTCTTGTTGATGATGAACCGTGCAAAATAGAGTAGCGAAATCGATAGGTATGTCCAGAACTTCATGATGACTGTATCAGGTCTTGGGCTGAATAATGTTAGCCTTACCTGCCGGGGCAATCTCACGCTTTACTGCATCAGTAGTAGACCTTTGCGCTTCAACTATTGAAGCCTGATACGCGATAGTGCAAGCTATGGGAATGGTTTATAACAATCTATGGTTTGTATCAGTGCATCTGCTGGTTCTGATAGCAGTAGTTGTGCGTGTTTTGCAGCGCCCGCATAGGGCGCCGGCATCACGAATCGCTTGGCTTGTTGTCGTGTTGGCTTTACCGGTGGTCGGGATTATCGCTTATCTGATGCTTGGGGAGACGCATATCGGACGCCGTAACCAGAAAGCCATGCTGGCCAAGTTTGGGGAGGAGCACTACAGCGAGTACTTTGTTGATGAAAATGCGGATGAATCGATCGGTATACCTTCCCGTTATGTGCACTTGTTCCGAGTAGGACGTTCCATCAGTAACTTTGCTCCTGTGACGGGCAATAGCGTGCAACTGATGCCAGACTCCGTCGCGACCATCGACAGTATGGTGTCCGATATCGATGCTGCTTGCAGTGAGGTCAACTTACTATTCTATATCTGGCTTAATGACAATAGCGGTGTGCGCGTCGCTGAGGCCCTTAAACGCGCCGCTAGTCGTGGAGTGACATGTCGGGCTATCGTCGATGGCTTAGGGTCGCGGTTGTTGACGAGGTCCCGGCTCTGGCGAGAGATGGGTGCTGCGGGCGTGCGCACTGCGGTAGCATTACCTTTGGGCAATGTTTTGTTGCGTCCTTTGCAGGGGCGTGTTGATTTACGAAATCACCGAAAAATAGTCGTTGTTGATGGTCAAATTACATATTGCGGCAGCCAAAACTGTGCAGATAAGGAGTTCAGGCCCAAAGCGAAATATGGTCCATGGGTCGATTGTGTCGTGCGTATGGAGGGTCCAATCGCGAGACAAAATCAAATATTGTTTACTGCTGATTGGCACTTGTGCACAAATGAGGTTATAGGCAGTCCAAGTGAGCAGCCACAGAGCAATGCGACTGCGAGTGTTGTAGCCCAAGTCATTGCGAGCGGGCCCACTCTGCGCCATTCGGCTATGGAAGAGGTGTTCATCTCCCTGATGTTTTCAGCACGTCATGAGATGACGATCTCCACCCCCTATTATGTGCCAAATCAGCCGATGCAGGCAGCTCTGTGCGCTGCCGCCTACCGAGGAGTGCAAACAACGCTTATTTTACCGGCTAGAAACGATTCCAGAGAAGTGGCCGGGGCGAGTCGCAGTTACTATGCTGAATTACTGGAAGCGGGGGTGGATATTCGCGAATACGTGGGCGGATTGTTACATAGTAAAACGCTTACACTGGACGGCGAGATTACCCTGATCGGATCAGCTAATATGGATAGGCGCAGCTTTGATCTCAATTTCGAAAATAATATATTGATCTATGACCCTGAGCTGACGCAAAATTTACGTATGCGGCAGCAGAATTATGTCGACAGCGCCGACAGAATAACCTTGGAGCAGGTGGAAAACTGGTCG
>JAPKBI010000345.1 GCA_028823475.1 Halioglobus sp.
AAGTAAAACGGCTTGTTTACCGGCTTTTTATTCAAATTAAGGTAGTCAACGAAGGCTAATAAGCCGCCTTCATACTCGTAGGCCTCCTCTTTCCCACTACGCGCATCCTTCAGCAAGATACACACTCCCGAATTCAAAAAAGCGAGTTCCCGCAAGCGCTTGGCCAGCTGCTCAAAATGGAACTTTATGTTGGTAAACGTGTTCGGTGAGGGCTTAAAGCGGACCGTAGTGCCGCTTGTCTCTGTAGTCCCTATTTCTGCCAGCGGCGCTTGCGGTATGCCGTGAACATAAACCTGCTCGAACAGTTTACCGCCCCGCCTAATGGTCAGCACCAGCTCTTCAGACAACGCGTTGACAACGGAAACCCCAACGCCGTGAAGCCCTCCTGAAACCTTATAGGCATTTTCATCGAACTTACCGCCAGCGTGAAGTACCGTCATAATAACTTCCGCAGCGGAAACCCCTTCCTCATGCATCTCTGTAGGTATGCCCCTGCCGTCATCGCTGACAGAGACAGACTCATCAGGGTGAATGACGATATTGATTTTTTGGCAATGGCCGGCGAGCGCCTCATCAATTGAATTATCAACCAGCTCGAAGACCATATGGTGCAAACCAGAACCATCGTCTGTGTCACCGATATACATGCCAGGGCGCTTACGAACGGCATCCAAGCCCTTCAGCACTTTGATGTTGTCTGAGTTATATGTGTTTATGTCGTCGCTCATGGATTCTCACTCTTAATGCATGTTTTATTTATAGGGATGTCATCACTCTTCAAAATAACGCCTCACAACACCCTGTTCCACGTGGAACATTGCCAGTTCTTCGCCATCAGGCCACACCGACCTGATTTCCCGCTGGTCGATACAGGTGATAAATACCTGCGCCTCCATAGACGCCAACAACTCGCAGACCAAGAGGCTATGGGCGTTATCGAGCTCTGAAGGCAGATCATCGATAAGATACGTACATTTGCCCCGTCCTAGCTGAGCCATCAGCCGCCCCTGCGCCAACTTCAACCCGCACACAACGAGCTTTTGCTGCCCTCGGGACAATGTCTCTGCCGCCAGATGGCCGCCTGACATCACCCTGATATCCGCGCGCTGCGGGCCCGAATGTGTATACCCCTGCTCTGTATCGGCAATAAACCCCTGCGTCAGCGCCTCACTATAGCTCAGCCGCCGGTCCCATCCTTGCTGATATCGGAGCTCCAGCGCACCTAAAGATGGCGCCAATCTTGCCATGATCTCCTTGAAACATGGCGCTAAAATCTGGAAATAGCCCTTTCTGTACTCGCTTATCGCGGTGCCAGTTTGCGCCAAGTCCCGAGTCCACGCGGTCAACTCCTGGTCTGATATTTTACCACGCCGCAGTAAGTTGTTGCGCTGTTTTATGCTTCTTTGAAATCGCTGCCATTGCCCGAAAAACTGGTGTTCCACGTGGAACACTCCCCAATCCAAATATTGGCGCCGAGCGCCCGGTGCGCCCGTCAGCAGCCCAAAACTCTCGGCCGTGATAACCTGCAACGGCAATTGTTCTGCCAGCTCAGCAACCGTTCGGACCGCTTTTCCTCCTATCTTAATTTGCGCCTCACCGCTGCGGTTGCGCTGCACACCCACCGGCGTCCCCACTCCAACCGCACCCTCTTCGCCAACAGACGGCGGCGAATCAAGCACCGTCGTCCCGAATACCGTACAGCTGGGCGACTCGTGGTTGATCAGCGACTTAACACTGCTGCCGCGAAAGGAACGAGCCATCCCCAGCAGATGTATTGACTCCAACACACTGGTTTTTCCACTGCCATTGCAGCCGAAAAACACATTTACGCCTTTCAAGCCCTGCAACCTTACCTGTAGCAGGTTTCTGACGTTGCTTATTTGTAACTGGGTCAGCGCCACAACTACTGGGGGATATCGGGCATAAGCCGAAAAAAACCCATTAAAACTCCACGCATATTCAGACTGCGCTCAATTAGAGCCGCATCGGCATAACGACATAGAGTGAATCGCCCTCGTCGGACTCCTCCAGCAACGCACTGCTATTAGGGTCCGCCAACGACAACTGAATCTGGTCCCCACTGAGTACCCCAAGAACATCCAGCAAATAACTGACGTTAAAGCCAATTTCCAGCGTCTCGCCAGAATAATCAACCGGAACCGTTTCTTCGGCCTCCTCCTGCTCCGGGTTATTCGCAACGATATCCAGGGTGTTTGCCGTCAGTTTCAAGCGAACACCTCTAAACTTCTCATTTGACAGGATCGCCGTTCGCGTGAATGCCTGCCTCAATTCCTGCCGAGAGCCCTTCAGAATGTTATTCGGCGACCGTGGCACCACTTTCTCATAATCGGGAAACTTTCCGTCAACAAGCTTTGAGGTGAAGGTAAAGTCACCTGTCGCTGCTCTGATATGATTGCTGCCGATGTTAATCTGGATCTCTGCCTCGTCGTCCACCAATAGGCGGGCAAGCTCCAAAACACCCTTTCGAGGAAGAATCACCTGTACACCACCCTCTCCGGTGACGCTTAGTTTCTCTTTTAACGTACACATGGCCAAACGGTGGCCGTCGGTCGCCACGACGCGCAGCTGCTTGCTGTCGAGCTCCCACAACATTCCATTTAAATAGTAGCGCACGTCCTGCTGAGCCATGGCAAAGCCGGTACGATCAATCAAACGCTTCAACTGGCCCTGTTTGAGGGTAAGCTGGTGTGTTCCAATACTGTTTTCAACATTGGGGAACTCTCTCGCTGGCAGCGTAGAGAGCGTAAAGCGGCTACTGCCAGACCTCACCGCCACCTTGTTTTCTTTAGCACTGAACTTGATATCACTACCCTCAGGCAGCGATTTACAGATATCCAACAATTTTCGAGCGGGGACCGTAACCTCACCAGACTCCTCGCCCGCAACCGCAAGTTGTATGCGGCCCACCAGCTCCACCTCTAAGTCTGTTCCTGTGAGCGACAGCCAGTCCTCCTTTAGCACCAGCAATACATTCGCCAAAATAGGCAATGTCTGCCTGCGCTCAACAACGCC
>JAPKBI010000346.1 GCA_028823475.1 Halioglobus sp.
TTGACGATCAGTAATGTAACGCTCGGACAACCGCGCGGCCGCAATAATAGCGCTGTCTGTGATATCCACCCCGTGGTGTACCTCGTAGCGCTCTTTGAGCCCGCGCAGGATGGCAATGGTATCTTCCTCATTGGGCTCATCCACCAATACTCTCTGGAAGCGACGTTCCAGCGCAGCATCTTTTTCGACGTACTGGCGATATTCGTTCAATGTGGTGGCACCCACACAATGCAGCTCACCACGGGCCAGTGCTGGCTTGAGCATATTGCCCGCGTCCATTGAGCCCTCGGCTTTACCTGCACCCACCATTGTGTGGAGTTCATCGATGAACAGGATAATACGGCCCTCCTGCTTAGACAGCTCGTTGAGCACCGCCTTGAGTCGCTCCTCAAAGTCGCCACGAAATTTGGCTCCGGCCAGCAGAGCACCCAAATCAAGTGACAGCACGCGCTTGTTTCGCATACTTTCGGGGACTTCACCGTTGACGACACGCTGGGCCAGGCCCTCGATAATCGCCGTTTTTCCAACACCAGGCTCTCCGATCAGCACGGGGTTATTCTTGGTACGACGCTGTAGCACTTGGATAGTGCGCCGGATCTCATCGTCCCGACCTATCACCGGGTCTAGCTTGCCCTGCTCTGCTCGCTCGGTGAGGTCGATCGTATACTTGTCCAAAGCCTGGCGTGACTCCTCGGCCTCTGGATTATCAACAGACTCGCCGCCACGCATCGCATCTATTGCCGCTTTAAGATCCAGGCGCTTAACATCATTGGCCTGCAACAACTTGCCCGCTGATGTTTTACTTTCCAGCATGGCCTGCAACACTAATTCGCTGGAAATATAGGTGTCCCCCCCCTGCTGGGCCAACTTGTCAGTGACGTTTAGAATGCGGTCCAAGTCGTTCGACACGTGTATGTCGCCACCTGTCCCAGACACCGTTGGCAATGCGTCGATAGCAGCTTTTGTTCCGGCAACTAGGCCAGTAAGGTTAGCACCCGCTTTTTGCAGCAACGGGCTACAGGCGCCGCCAGACTGCTCCAACAACGCGCTCAACAGGTGCAAGGGCTCTATAAAGTTGTGATCCCTACCCAACGCCAAAGACTGGGCATCAGCCATGGCGCCTTGCAGCTGGTTGGTCAATTTGTCCATTCTCACAATACATTCCTCTACTTGATGACCTCCGTAGGAGGCATATCAATCTCTTAGTAGTATCAATGGGGGCAATTCCCCTTATTGCAAGCATGGACATTAGGCAAGTGGAGACATTAGCGCAACATGATCACGCTGGCCATGCGACCGGTCTCACCATCACGTCGATAGGAGTAAAAGCGTTCTGAATCACGATAAGTACAAAAACCACCTCCAAAGATATTGGTGACTCCGAGCGCATCCAACCGGATACGCGCCAGCGCATATAAGTCGCAAAAATAGTGCTCCGGGCGAACGGTGTTAGGTACGAAACATTGAGTAACAGCGGGCACAGCGGAAGGTCTGGCCGCGGCTAAAAAACCCTCGCGAACGTCAGGCCCCACTTCAAAAGCGGCGGGCCCTATCGCAGGGCCCAACCAAGCTAGCAGCTCATCCGTGTTTGTGTTCATCGCCCCAACCGTGGTCTCCAACACGCCCGCCAGCAAACCGCGCCAGCCGGCGTGTGCCGCGGCAACAACATCGCCGGAAGCTGAGCACAACAGCACCGGCAAACAGTCTGCAGTCAACACAGCGCATGCCACACCTTGACTGCGGCTCCACTGAGCGTCTGCTGAGGGATGATATCCACCCTGCCCCGCTTGCACTACAGCCGTTCCATGCACTTGTGATAGCCAGGAAAGCTCAACGCCCAGGGGGAGTGCGGCAGCAAGAATATTGCGATTTTTCGCGACAGAACTATCAACATCGCCCGCATGACGGGCAAGATTAAAGCTTTCGTAAGGCGCTGCGCTGCAACCTCCCAATCGGGTCGTACAGAGCGCTACGACACTGGACGGGGCCGGCCAGTCAGGCTCAATAAAGGGTGGTGTCACGAGCAAGAGGCAGATCTTCCTGTTCCAGCACAGCGATTAGACCAAGGATATCATCTGGCAACGGGCACTCAAACTCCACCCACTCGTTGGTGCCTGGATGTATGAACCCGAGTGTGCGCGCGTGCAGCGCCTGTCGCGAGAAGCTACGCAAAGTATCAACGAGCCTGTCAGATGCACCTTTAGGAATACGAGGACGTCCGCCATACGTCGGATCGCCTATCAAAGGATAGCGGCGATGCGCCATATGCACGCGAATCTGGTGCGTTCGGCCAGTCTCCAAATTCACCGTGATGCGGCTGTGGTGGCCAAAGCGCTGCGCCAAGCGATAATGCGTTATCGCATGCTTGCCCCCCGCAACAAGAACCGCCATCTTCTTGCGCTGTCGGGGATGGCGACCCATATCAGCATCTACTGTGCCTCCCCCCGTCATCGCGCCGATGCACAGCGCACAATATTCCCGCTTGACGGTGCGCGCCTGTAACTGCTCAACCAGACCGTGATGGGCGGGCAAGGTTCTGGCCACAACCAGTATGCCCGAAGTGTCCATATCCAGACGATGCACGATGCCCGCCCGAGGTAACAGAGCAAGTTCGGGGGCATGGGCCAACAATGCGTTTACCAGCGTCCCCTCTGCATGACCCGCAGCGGGATGCACCACTAGCCCCGCAGGTTTATTGACTACCAGAATGGTGTCGTCTTCATACACGATATCCAAGGCTATATCCTGAGCCTGCCAGCCAACTGCCGCCTCCAACTCAGTATCGATGCGCAGGTCAGCGCCGCTCAGCACTTTATCTCGTGGACGGCACTGCTGACCATCAACCAATAATGCCCCTTTTTTAATCCATTCTTGCAAGCGAGAGCGGGAATACTGGGAAAAAAGCTCGGCCGCAACCTGATCCAACCTGCTGCCGTGCATTTCCTGCGGCACACTCGCCTGCAGTTTCACCCTATCATTCATGACAATTCCTGTTTATGCGCCAGCCAGCCTGTGGTTAAATACCGCATC
>JAPKBI010000347.1 GCA_028823475.1 Halioglobus sp.
TCGTCTAGCTCGTCGCAAATCGCGCGTTGTAGCGCGTTGCACAATTTTGGGTCTGTGAGAGCTTGTTGTTGATCATCGGTAATGAAAAACACGTCTTCCACTCTCTCTCCCAAGGTTTGAATTTTGGCTGCTTGCAGCTCGACATTGAACGACACGAAAATTCTGCCCAGGTGGGCCAGCAGGCCAGGTCTGTCGGGGGTGGAGACTTCCAGTACAGAGACGTTCTTAACCTCATCTAGGGACATACTGGTCTCGGTGGGGATGGCGAAGGATTTCATTTTTCTGGGCGTGTGCCAATTAGGGTGTGTTAACTCTTCGGAGATATTGGCCAGGTTTTTGCTGAGGTGTTCCTTGATGTGTGCCAGTCGTTGTCCATCTTCTGCGATGGGTTGGCCATCGGAATCCAGAACGAAGAAAGTGTCCAAACTCATGCCATCGTTAGCATTATATATCCTCGCGTCATGTACGCTCAGATCAAGCTGTTCCAGACTGGCACAGATGCTGGAGAACAGCTTGGCGTTACTGCGAGCATGAATAAAAATTTGTGTGGTGTTGGCAACACTCGACTCCACACTATTGCGGGCCAGCACGAGCGGGACATCGCATTCCAAGTGGCCCGCGATGGCCTCGGTATGCCATGCGATATCTTCACTTCGCTCTCTGAGGAAATAATCTTCTGTGCGACCCCGCCATAACTCGGTGAGTTCCTCCAATGTAAACCCGCGGCCTTCCAGTATTTCCGCAGATGCTTCACGAGCCTTAGCCACCACGGCCTCTTTATCGATGGGATTATCCAGCCCACGACGCAGGGCTCGTCTTGTCTCAGTGTAGAGTTGACGCAGTAGGCTGCCGCGCCAGGCGTTCCATAAGGTCGGATTGGTGCCATTAATGTCCGCCACCGTCAGCGTAAACAGATAGTTCAAGTGCTCCTCGTCACCGACATGTTCAGCGAATTGCTGGATGACTTCTGGGTCTGATATGTCCTTGCGCTGTGACACTGCCGACATAAGCAGATGGTTGCGCACCAGCCACACGACCAATGCAGTATCCTTTTGATCGAGTCCATGTTCTCTGCAGAAGCGTTCGGCATCGACTGCACCCAACTCTGAATGATCGCCGCCACGGCCTTTTCCGATATCGTGATACAGGGCGGCGATATACAGCAACTCAATCTTGCGCAGTCGCCTTGCCACTCGACTGGACACTGGAAACCTGTCCTCGGCATCCGGAATCCGGAAGCGGCGCGTGTTTTTGATGACCTCCAGAGTATGAGCATCAACCGTGTAAGTGTGGAACAGGTCGTGTTGCATCTGCCCCATGATGCGACCGAATTCAGGCAGATAATCGCCCAGGATGCCGTAGCGCGTCATGCGACGCAGTTGCGATGTCAATTCGTGAGGACTGCGCAAAATTTGCAGAAAGGTTTGTTTATTGTGTTTGTCGGCTCTAAAGGCGTCGTCTATCGACGATCGGCTGTCACGTATCAGGCGTATGGTGGGAGCAGCGATGCCTGCAATTTCTTCGTGCGTGGCACACAGCAAGAATACCTCCAGCAGTGCTGGGGGATGTTCGCTAAAAAGGTCGCTACTGCTGGCCTCGATATAGCCGTTGCGAACATGGAAGCGTTCGTTAAGGATGCTAATGTCATCTTCCATATTTTGGCGTAGGATTGCCTGATCAAAGTTCTGGATCAAAACCTCATTCAGTTGCCCAAGCGCCAAAGCCCAGCGGTAGTAAGTTTGCATGAATTGTTCTACTGCCAGCTTGTCGCCGTCTTGCAAGCCCCACAGGTCGGCAATTTCACGCTGGTGGTCAAACAGCAGTCGGTCCTCTTCACGGTTTGTAATCATGTGTAGCGCATAGCGCACCTGCCACATAAAATCACGTCCCGTCGTTAGAATAGCCATCTCTTCAGGGTTCAGAAATTCTTCCGCTGTAATCTTCTCTAGAGATTCCACACCGAAGTGGCGCTCCGCAATCCAGCCGATGATCTGCAGGTCACGTAACCCTCCCGGAGAGCTTTTGACATTGGGTTCCAGGTTGTACTCGGTATCTGCGAACTTGGTGTGTCGGGTCGTTTGTTCTTGCAACTTGGCCTGAAAAAAGGTCTGGCTTGACCACATTTTGTCCGGGCCTGTTAGTTCGCGCACCTGTTGCATCAAATATTCAGGCCCACGGATAACGCGGGCTTCCATCAGGTTGGTCAGTATGGTGATGTCGCCCGCGGCCTGCTCGACACAATCGGCCACGTCGCGAACACTGTGTCCAATGTTGAGGCCAATATCCCACAGCACGGTCAGGAAGCCAGAGAGTATATCCTTGCAGTCTTCGCCGTTGTCCCCGAGGAGGAATAGTAGATCTACATCAGAGTGTGGATGCAGTTCGCCGCGCCCATAGCCGCCCACAGCGACCATAGCTAATTCCGATGGCTCCCAGTTCTGACGGTCCCACAGGATGCCCAGCAGTATGTCGACGAAGACAGCACGCTGGCGAATGAGATCCCTAGCGTGAGCCCCTAAGAGAAATTGTTGGTGTAGGTATTGTGTGGTGCTGGCGATAGCGGCTTTGCAGCATTGGATTTCATTTTCGCTATCGAGCTGTACTTTAAACAGGGCTGCATCAAACATGTCTGCTGGTAACAGCATGGGTGCGTTCACTATGCGCCCAGCCTCGCTTCGTTGCTGCGACGCGTGAGTACCTCACAGCCATCATCGGTAACACATAGAGTATGTTCCCACTGGGCGGACAATCGACCATCCAGTGTGGTAACCGTCCACCCATCGGTCTTGTTTAAGCGGGTATCCCGCCGGCCCGCATTGATCATGGGCTCAATAGTAAATGTCATTCCGGGTTCGAGTACCAGTCCGGTGCCCTTGCGCCCGTAATGCAAGACCTGTGGATCCTCGTGGAACACCTTGCCGATACCGTGGCCGCAGTATTCCCTAACAACAGAGTAGTAGTTCTTTTCCGCATATTGCTGAATGACGTGGCCGATATCCCCCAGTGTTGTGCCGGGCTTAACCAGCTC
>JAPKBI010000348.1 GCA_028823475.1 Halioglobus sp.
CCCTTGCATATAATCATTAGCGGGAGTGTCGGCGCCAAAAATATTTTTTAGCCCTCGATTCCATATTTTTTCGGATGAAGCCGCAGCGGAAATCATCGGCGTATTAAATTCTTCCGCTACGAGACTTGCCTCAAGCGTCAGCGATGAAGAGTAGGGGCCTACCAAAAAATCCACATTATCCTGTTCTAGTAGTTTGGTGAAACCCGCGACCGTGCCAGCATCTGTGGACGCATCGTCGTAGTAGACTATTTCAACGGGCCGACCGAGTAATGCGCCCCGTGAGTTCACATCCGTCGCCCACATCTGCAAACCGCGCAGCTGCTCTATGCCGAATTCACTATAGTGACCGGTTAGTGACTGGGTTGTGCCTATTCTAATAGAATCAGCCGACTTTGCCGCGCTAGACATTGTCAGGGCGCAGAGAAAAAAGATCGAGAGTAGATGCCGAGTCACGTTGGTCCTCATTATTCGTTTACGTCCAGCTTGCGCTTAGTGGAATATAGCCAGCGCACCATTTCATATTCAAATGCGGAACCGTTTTGGTAATAACGGAAAGGGTTGTTGGCCCGCGAATTAATCGGGTAGACAAGCAACGCGCCTAGCGTAACGTCAGAGCTAAGCACCGCATCAGAGGCCACACTTGCGACATAGAAGTCAGGCAACAATCCAACACCGTCGCGCAGATTCGAAGGGCCTAAAAATGGCAGCACTAAATAAGGACCCTGACCCACTCCCCAATGCCCTAGGGTTTGGCCAAAATCTTCGACCGGGCGAGGAATCTTCATTTTGGAGGCGACGTCTATCAGTCCGAATATGCCAACCGTGCTATTGACCAATACGCGGCCAGTATTTTGAAAAGTCTTCGTAGGCGCCAGTTGCAGAATTGAGTTAAATATTGAGGTTACGTCTACTAGATTTTTATAGAAATTAGAGAGCCCTGTGCGCGCGAAGGACGGGACAATTTTTTCGTAGCCTCGAACGATCGGAAGATAGACTGCATTGTCGAACTCATAATTGAAATTATAAATATGCTTGTTCATGTTCTCCCAAGGGTCATAAACTGCCGTTAGGTTGGCGTGGTCGGGTGGCAGTATCTCTTTTGGCGTGAATACGGGTTCAGGATAATCCGCAGCCTGCGGTTGTAACTGGGGCCCGCTGCTGCAGGCGCCAACAGACGTCAGCAAAACTAGGAAGCAGATACGCAGCAGTGGATTCTTCATTGCTGTGTCTCCTCGCTATTAAACGTCGCGAGCATGTGGGCGACGTTTTCGATGTAATTGATATTCCCGATGTGGCCTCCATAGGGGTATATCGTCGCCCGTTCACCAAATACTTCGCTGAAGAAATTAATTTCCCCGGGCTCGAGAATGATGTCGTCGGCATTGTGCATCACCGTAATTTTCTTTGTGTTACGCAAGTAATCCTCTATGGTCCTCAGGCTGATGGCGGCGATGAACTCGTCCTGAGTTGTGTCTGGATAATCTGCTTTGTAAAAGGGATAGAAAAACTCGAAGTAGTAATCGGTAAAGCCTAATCGCACTGCAACATCATTGTAGATTTGGAGATTGCTGTAACGATCCAGCGGTAACCCCTTAGGTTTGATGTAACCGTAGTCTGCCATGACATCGGCTGTAAATGCCAGTGTCGAAGAGGCGAGGCGGAAGGAGGTGCCAATAAGCGCGGCGAGCTGTTCGTCCTTCAAGTCCAGTTCTTTGTAGACTTGGTAGAGAAAGTTGTCTCCTCCGCTGCCGACTGGCTCCTTATAAGTGGTGGCGTAGGCATGCATGAGTTTATTGGCAAACCGGTCAAAATTGTCGACTCCGCCCGGGATATCCTGTGTCATGCGATCCAGCAGTGAGATGGAGTTGTATAGAGATACCGGTGGGTTAATCAGCAGCACGCGCTCAAAATTGAAGGCGCCTCGTTCCTCGTCAAGCTTTGATACGTAGGCGGCATTGAAGCCACCAAGGCTAGGGCCTATCACATTAAAAGAGGTCACTTGAATGTCTTGCTTGAGATCGGCCCAAATCATTTCAAACACACGATAAATGTCTTCAGCATCCCTCTCGGCATGGCCAACCACTCCCGTTTTAGAGGCCGCGATGACAAAGTTATTATAAGTAGGAGAAGAAATAGACACGACATGAAAGCCGGCTTGATAAAAGGCTTTGGCCATGTTCTTATTTGTCGCGCCGTTATGCGAGCTTCCTGTCCCGGCGATAATGAACATTAACGGAGCATCGTTATCCTGCAGCGCGACTGAATAGAGTAATTCGCTGCCGTAAAAAAACACGTCCGGCGTAACCCGCTCAGGAAATATCGTAATGCTCTTTCCTGTGAAGGGGATGCTTTTTGGCAACCGGGCTTGGAATTCTACAGGAGTGCCGACGACGGTGGCGGCGAAACGGTCAGTAATGGGGTATCCGTAGTTCTCTACGGTGACGACCGAGGCATAAGTTAGTGAAGCAAATAGAATTGCGCACAAGCCGAAAAGTCGCGCTTGTGTGGATTTTTTAATAATCACATGGATTCCGGTTTGTTCGCCAATTAGTGCGTTGATGGTGGCATGAATAGCATGCCCTGTCACTAGCCCCGTCAAAAAAAGGTGCCGGCAAGCACGTTGAAAGGAGGTTAGTAGGTGGGCTAGAGATGCAGGACTTTGATCAGCTCGTTGCGGAGATCGCAGGGGGCTATAACTTTGTCGAAAGCCATCGCGTCAGCGGGTACCCAGGCACCTGACTGCATATCCCTTAGGTTCTGTGCCTCCTCTTCACTCGCGCGAGCAGCTTCGGCGCCGCCTATGGCGGGTATTCCACCCAGATTGACGCAGGGCAGGGCCAGACTAATGATCTGGTTGTCCCAGGGATTCATTCCCATCACGGAGCTGCCAAATCCGAACGCTTTACGCAGGGTTACCACGATTTTTTTTCCTCGATAGCGACGTTGCGCTTGGAACATGTGGCCAGCGGCTTTTAGCACCCCTGATTTTTCTGCTGCGGGCCCGGGCATGACGCCGGGGTTGTCCAG
>JAPKBI010000349.1 GCA_028823475.1 Halioglobus sp.
AGATTGCGGGCGTGTCCAATGTCGCGCAAACCGAGGTGTCTGGTAATGTGATGTTGCGCGTGGCGAAATTTGCTGAGATGTGGTCAAAAATTAGCGGCCGTGCGCCGATAACGACCTACAAGAATACCCGCTATGTCCTGCAACATGGCTATGTCGATCCGGCCAAGGCGGTGCAGGAGTTGGGCCTGCCTCAGACGCCCATTGAAACCGCGGTGGCTGATTCGGTTAAGTGGTTCCGAGATAATGGTTACGCCTGAGCGTTAACCGCGCAAGCGACATTAGCCGACGTTTGACAAGTATTCAGCGCAAATGGCCTCGCCTAGCTCGCCGTTTAGCTGCGCGCTACTGCCTGCAGTCAATTCGATCTGTCTTGCCCACTGGCAGTAGCGGAATAGCGGGTAATCACGATCCACTCCTGTGCCCCCGTGACAGTGCTGCGAGGCTTGGCTGACTCGGTGTGTTACGTTTCCGCACCAAATTTTCGCTATCTGCGCCGCACTTTCAGCGGGGTGGGCCTCGTTGATCAGTGAGGCTGCTTGCTGCGTCACTAGACGCAGACACTCTACGTCGATGTAGCAGTCTGCCAGTCGGTGGCTGACGGCTTGGAATGTCGCGATTGCACGGCCGAACTGTTCGCGTTCGGAGGTGTATTGTCCGGTTATACGCATCATCTTGTCGCATAAACCCACCGCCATAGCGGCCAGAGCAGTGCGACTTGCTATCTGTGCCCAATCCATTGCCGCTAAAGCTTCGCTGCCGACTGCGATGATGTCTTCTGTGGGCACTTGCACCTTGGTCATTACCAATTCATGGCGAATCTCGCCAGTGGATACCAACTGTGGGTTTAGAGTGACACCCGCTGCACGTGGGTCTACTAGAGCCACCACGAGTTCATCTCCGGTGTGGGCAGACAATAAAATGCGGGTGGCCGATGTCGCTCTACTGACGCAAATCTTAGTGCCGCTAATTGAGTAGCCTCCCTCCATCTTTTGCGCGGAGCAAAAGGGTGTCGTGGGGTCGTCGTTGTTGTATTCCTCCAGTGCCGCGCTGATCAGAGTCGTGCCGCTCGCAATTCCGGGCAGCCACTGATCTTTTTGGGTATCGCTGGCAAATCGTCGCAAGGTGCCGGCAGCGGATACGAGTACCGGAATGATCGGCACAGGCGCTACAGTGCGCCCTGCTTCTTCGCATAACGTAGTCAGGCTGTAAAAGCCTAGGCCGATGCCACCCTGGTCTTCCGCGATATCCAGTCCCAGCAGGCCGGCTTTTGCCAGCGCTTGCCATAGGCCCGCGTCAAAGCTCTCCTGCTGATGCTCAATAGCCTTGAGCTTATCAACTTCAGTGAAGTCGCTTAGGATCTGCTGGGCAAGTTGCTGAGCGCTTTGTTGTTCTTCAGAAATAGTAAAGTTCACGGTCGTGTCCTCCTAACGTGTGCGGGGCATCCACAGCCCCGCCATTGCAATAATGTCTCTTTGCACTTCGTTGGCGCCGCCACCGAAAGTGAGAACGGCACCTACCCGCCAACGAAATTCGAGCTTCCCCCTGAGCACGGCTCCGGGAGAGTCGGTGGCAATGGTGCCTGCCTGTCCCATGACCTCCAGTAACAACCGATACAACTCCACAAAAAACTCACTGCTGTAGACCTTAGCCACCGAGGCATCGGCCATATTGAGAGGGCCCTGGTCCATTGCCCAGACCTGCTTCCAGCAAATCAGCTTGACCACTTCCAGACCGCTTTTAACCGTCGCCAGATTATGCTGAACCCAAGGTTGCTCAATCAGTTTGCCGCCTTTAGGTGCAGCGGTCTGTGCCGCCCACTCGCAGACACCTTGGTAAAGCGAATCCACCTGCCCATGGGTAAACAAGGACAGGCGCTCGATATTGAGTTGGCCAGTAATCAGTTTCCAGCCAGCATTGACTTCACCGACGCGGTATTTATCCGGGAGTCTGACGTCGCTGTAGTACGTCGCGTTGGTACGCACACCCAAGGTGTGGACCGGCGTCAGCGAAAACCCCTCGATATTTGTGGGCACCAAAAACATGGTGAGCCCCTTGTGTTTCTTGGTCGCGTCCGGGTCAGTGCGTGCGGCGAGCCACACGTAATCAGCGTAATTTGCCAGGCTCGTCCACATTTTCTGGCCGTTGATGATCCAGTCATCGCCGTCGCGCTCTGCCTTGGTTGTGAGACTTGCCAGGTCAGTGCCCGCGTTGGGCTCGGAGTAACCGATGGCAATAACCACCTTGCCCTGCTTTACCCCGCCGACCACTTCTTCGCGCACTTCGGCATTGGCGTTGGCGGCAATGACCGGCGTTGTGGACTCGGTAGTCAGAAACGGGTAAGCGAAGCCCGAGCGCACGACTTCATCGGTAAATATGTACTGCTCAATATGTGACAGTTCCTTGCCGCCCAGCTCCTTGGACCAGCTCAGACCAATCCAGCCATCGGCACCCATGCGCGCGTATTGCTTGCGAAACTCCGGGCCGCCACCTTCCTTGAACTCAGGGATTTTGATTTCCTCAAGAAGCTCCGGCGTCATGACGGTCTTCATATATTCACGCACCTCCTGCTGGAGCGCTTTCTGCTGGGTGGTCAACTCAATATTCATAGTTCTGGTCCTCTGCCAGTAGTTTTGGGAAGCGACGCTGGCCCTCTCCCTTTAATATTCTTATCGTGGTTGAAAGATACTGCAGCACTGTACGCCACCTATACGTCGGATCAAGTGTCCACTCGTGCCATTAGAAGTGGTAAAAGCGATCATCGAACACTTTGCAGACTTTTCTTCAGCGCAAAATCTCCAGCGGGAATTATCGCCGCATTAGACGGTTGAGCTAATACGGTTTGACCCTTATACTGCGCGTCCTTTCTAGGACGATAACTCGGTTGATTGGAGCCCTGCCTTGACACGGTAATGACCACTGTCGAGGGTGTCTATAGGGAGAAAATAGGGCCTTAGCTCAGTTGGTTAGAGCACCTGCATGACATGCAGGGGGTCGGCGGTTCGAGTCCGCCAGGCCCTACCAA
>JAPKBI010000350.1 GCA_028823475.1 Halioglobus sp.
TGGGAGCTGAATATGTTTGTGTTGTTATTGCCGGCGCTCGCCTTGGCATGGATGGTGTCACGGGCCACTTTTCCTGTCACCGAGCGGGTCGCTGCGGGTATTAGCTACGGCCAAATGTTTTCTGAACTGCTTAAACGGCCACTATTTTGGGTATTCTGGGTCTGCATGTTTTTTACCGCAACGGCAGAGCTGGCGCCGGGCCAGTGGGTGAATATCGCCCTTTCCCACATTGTCGGCATGCAGGGCATCTTGCTGCTGGTCTATGTCAGTGCACTGATGTTCGTTATGCGCCATTTTGCTGGCCCAATTGTGGCGCACATTTCACCCATTGGCCTGATGTTCGTAAGCTGTCTGGCTGCTGGTATTGGCTTGTATTTGCTCAGTCTGGCTGATACGCCGGTGTTAGCATTTGGTGCTGCCACCGTATGGGGTATTGGTGTGTGCTATCTGTGGCCCACTATGTTGGCGATTACGTCTGAACGTTTCCCACGCGGTGGCGCTATGGCATTAGGTTTGATGGGGTTCGCAGGCGGCATGGCTATTAAGTTCGTACTGCCACAGATGGGCGCTATCTTTGATACCGCTAAAGCTCAGGCTGCCGGAGGTGCGGACCAGTTGGCGGCGTTGTCTCCACAGGCGATGCAGGAGGTGCTTCGGTATGCATCCGTAGAGTCCTTTCAATCTGTTGCTATTGTTCCACTATTATTGTTACCGGTATTTGGACTGATCTGGTTGTTTGATCGCAGAAAGGGCGGCCATCAGGTTGAATCAATTTGAGTGTATGGCGCAACGAAACAGCACTAAAGGACGTTGATTGATGGACGTGAAGATTGGCATGAACATGCTCTTGTGGGGCATACAGATAACGCCGAAACATGTGCCTGTGTTTGGACGCCTTGCGGCGGCCGGTTATGACGGCGTTGAAATTCCTGTCGTCGGGCAGTCAAACGCCGAGATCAAAACGATGGCTGCAGCCTGTGATGACCTGGGCCTTGCACGCACCGCAGTTGCTTTCGTCGGCGCAGAGGTTAATCCAATCTCGAGCAGTCCAACGATTCGCGCAGCTGCAGTGGACAGCCTCAAGAAAGCGATCGATGACACCGTGCTTATCGGCGCCGACATGCTTGTGGGCGGGATTTATCAAGCCCACAAGTACTTTACCGGAAGCGCACCTACAGAACAGGAGTGGAACTGGTCTGCGGACCATCTGCGCACCTGTGGCGAGTACGCGCAGCAGGCTGGTGTGGGGCTTGGTCTGGAATTTCTTAATCGCTTTGAGGTGTTTCTGATGAATACTTCTGCGGACTGCAGACGCATGGTAGAGCAGGTAGGCTTGGATAACGTGGGAGTTCATTACGACACACATCACGCTAACATTGAAGACCCTGATCCCCGTGAGGCATTACGGCTTATTCAGGGAACCATAAATCATGTTCACCTTAGCGAAAGTCATCGGGGGACGCTAGGCTCTGGACAGGTAGACTGGGACGCTAATTTCGCTGCTCTGCATGAGATTAACTACAGCGGCTGGTTGGTGATTGAAGCGTTTGGCAATTGTGATCCAGATCTGGCGACCGCTGCCAATATCTGGCGTAATGCGTTTTCGTCAGAAGAAGAGGTTTATACACGGGGTATAGATTTCATTCGAGCGCGCCTGTAAGAATGTCGCAAGACGGTGTAAAGTGACACCCACTCTATAGGGATAAGATCATTCCAATGCAGATATCTAAGCGCCGCTGGGTCATCGCAATAGCCGTCGCCCTCTACCTGTATTTTCTCTTGCCCGCCACGGCACAGATTTTTTATGAGCTTTATCATCTGACGCAGATAGGACCAATTTACTGGGGCTACAGTGGCTTCAAAGCGGCGGGGTATTACTTTAGTATCTATGAGTACCGGCTTCTAGTCTGTTTTCTGGTGGCCGCTGCGATTATTGTTATACCCACAATTGTTAAGAAGTTCCGCGGAACTTAAGAGGTGAGTATGAATCGAAGAGAGTTCCTACAGTGCGCAGCTATTCTAATAACGGGGGTTAGTGCGTCTCAATTGGGTTTCACCTTGAGTGCGGAGCAGACCGTCTATCTGGCGGCTGCGCCTGACTACAACACTACTCCGGTCAACTTTTTCACGCCTGTTCAGCGCGAAATCGTTACAGCGATGTGTGAAGCCATTATTCCCCGCACTGACACGCCGGGAGCAATAGACGCCGGTGTCCCGCAATTCCTTGAGCTGATGGTGGCAGACTGGCTTAACGATGAGGAAAGAGGAATCTTTATCTCTGGACTACAGGATATCGCAGACCGTATTCCACAGGAGTATGGCAAGCCTTTCAGCCAGCTGGGTTCGCAGGAGCAATTGCAGATACTGGAAGCCCTAGAGGACGCCGCCTCCGATTCATCGTGGTATGACCTTGGTAACATACAACAGGTTTACATGAGTGATGCGCCGTTTATTTGCCAGATGAAAGAGCTCACCATCTGGGGCTTTTTTACCTCGGAGGAGGGTGGCTCTCAAGTGCTGCGATACGATCCTATGCCCATGTATTTCGACGGTGATATCCCTTTATCGCCAGACGACAGTAGCTGGTCCAATTCATTCTAGAAACAGTTGCGGATGACCATGATTGAAACTAAGCAGTACGATTTTGACGCCATCGTTGTCGGTTCTGGTATTTCAGGGAGCTGGGCGGCGAAGGAGTTAACGGAGAAAGGCCTTAAGGTGCTAGTGCTAGAGCGAGGCAAGCCCTTGGAGGCGGGTAGCGGCTACCTCGGTGAGCACGCGCCCAATTGGAAGCTGCCCTACCAGGGCAAGCCGCCACGGGAGCTGTACGAAGAGGACTACCCGGTTCAGAGTAAAGTCTGGCATTCTTTTAACGAATCAAGCCGACAATTCTGGAACAACGATAAAGAGAACCCCTACGCGATGGACGAGGGTAAGCCGTTTCTCTGGGCGAGGGCAGACGTAGTGGGTGGCCGCTCATTGATCTGGGGCCGGCAAACCTATCGCTGGAGCGAGCAGGA
>JAPKBI010000351.1 GCA_028823475.1 Halioglobus sp.
TGCTCAAAGCCATCGCTGAACGCAATGACCTCAATACCGCCGATGTCGATGATGTCATCTTTGGCACCAGCTCCCAGAGAGGACGTCAAAGTGGCGACTTGGCTCGCATGTCTGCACTGGAAGCGGGCTATGACATTCGCTCCAGCGGCATGACCCTGGACCGCTTCTGCGGCTCTGGCATCACCTCGGTAAACCTTGCGGCCATGAGCATCATGTCTGGAACGGAAGACTTAGTGATCGGCGGCGGCGCGGAAATGATGTCGATATATGGCGAAGAAGGCGCAACCCCTACTCCGTTTCTTGATAATGGCAATCTGGCACTGCGTGCCTTGCATCCGCAGCCGCATCAGGGCGTCTGCGCTGATGCAATTGCGAGCATGGAAGGTATCGACAGGCAAGCGTTGGATGCACTCGCGTACGTCTCGCAGCAACGAGCAGCTAATGCAATTGATAACGGCTATTTCGACAATAGCTTGGTGCCGGTCTACTCTATTGACGGCACATTGGCGCTGGATAAAGAGCAATTTCCGCGTCCCCAAACGACCCTAGAAGGGCTCGCAGAACTGAAGGCTTCATTTGCGCCGATAGCAGATTATGCGTTGGATGAAAGTGGCCTGACTTACCGCAGTATGGTGTTGCAAAAATACCCAGGGCTGGAAATCACCCACATGCACCATGCGGGCAACTCCTCCGGCGTGGTCGATGGTGCAGGTGCAGTGCTACTGGCCTCTCCCGAGTATGCCAAAGCACACGGCATGAAACCGCGTGCCCGTATTAAAGCGATGTGCAACATGGGTGACTGTCCTACGCTGATGCTGAACGCTCCTGTTCCAGCGGCCAGAAAAGTACTGGCGAAAGCAGGCCTGTCCATCGAAGACATCGACCTGTTTGAGATCAACGAGGCCTTTTCTGTGGTGGCGGAAAAATTCATCCGTGACCTGCAACTCAACCGTGACAAGGTCAATGTTAACGGTGGGGCGATGGCACTGGGCCATCCGATAGGAGCAACCGGTGCACTGTTAATTGGCACCGTGCTAGATGAATTAGAGCGTCGAGACCAGCAGTTTGGCCTCATCACCATGTGCGCAGCCGGCGGAATGGCACCCGCAATCATCATCGAGCGTATCTAGCGCCCCAACGCGTGGCGATAATTCTATCGCCACGTCATTTCACCCGCTACGGAGAGCCGTGTGTTCGATTTCAGTGAAAAATCTCGCAGGTACCAGCAACAACTCAACGCGTTCATGACGCAGAACATCTACCCTAGAGAAGAAGAATACACCGCCCAATTGCACGTAGCAGAAAATCGTTATGGCTACTTGCCAATCATGCATGAACTCAAGGCTAAAGCGCAGGAGCAGGGTCTGTGGAATTTGTTTATTCCACCTTCACTGGCCGAGTTCAGCGATCACGGTGGCCTGAGTAATTTTGACTATGCGCCACTGGCCGAAACCATGGGGCGGGTATTGTGGTCTCCCGAAGTGTTCAATTGCAACGCGCCGGATACGGGCAATATGGAGGTCTTCATGAAGTACGCCACGCCCGCTCAACAGGCGCAGTGGCTAACCCCGCTCCTAGCCGGCGAGATTCGATCTTCCTATGCTATGACGGAACCGCAGGTCGCATCGTCAGATGCCACTAACGTAGAACTTAGCATCGTGCCTGAAGGTGACCAGTGGGTATTGAACGGTCGCAAATGGTTTATTACCGGGGCTCTGTACGAGCGCACCCGAATATTTATCGTCATGGGAAAATCAGATCCGCACAATACCAATCGTCACCATCAGCAGACCCAGGTACTGGTGCCCAAGGACACACCTGGGTTACGACTGATACGCCCACTGACCACGCTCGGTTATGACGACGCCCCTATCGGACATGCTGAGATGGTATTCGATAATGTGCGCGTACCGCTGGATAACGTACTACTGGGTCCAGGCCGAGGTTTTGAGATCGCTCAGGGTCGACTAGGTCCAGGGCGCATTCATCACTGTATGCGACTGATCGGCGCCGCACAGCGTTCGCTCGAATTGGCATGCAAGCGTGTTGCATCGCGCACCACCTTTGGCCGCACGCTCGGCCGGCACCAGTCCGTCCGTGAGGATATCGCTCGCTGTTTTTCAGAAATCGAAATGGCGCGCTTGCTGGTGCTACAAACCTGCAAGAAAATGGATGATGTGGGCACCATGGGTGCACTAGACATGATCGCGGCCAGCAAAACCACCGTGCCTCTAATGGTTCAAAATATAATCGATCGCTGCATGCAGATGCATGGCGCTGCTGGTTTAACGGCAGATTATTGTATGGCAGAGGCATTTAACTATGCCCGCTGGTGCCGCCAGGCAGACGGCCCTGATCAGGTACACCAAATGGCGTTAGGCAAGATGGTCATTACGCGTTATTCCGAAGATGCATGAGCAACGCTCATAAGAAATACACTGTGGCATCGGTGATACACCGCGGAGGCAAATCACCCGCAAATCAGTCGCATTAGCCTTAAAAGGCTATCGACCTCACACTTGGATTTAAAAGTACTTGCCCTACCGCTGTTTGCCCTACTCAGTCTGACTGAAGCAGTCATTACCCTCTAGCGCGGACACCCTGCTTCGACGTCGCTTTATCAGCAGCTGTCGCCTTTGGCGTCGACACAATCTTCTTGCGTGCGGCAGACTTTTTCTTCGTGGCCACCTTCTTTGAATCCGAATGCTGTCGCTGCTCACGCAAGGGCTCTCGGTCTGCACTGGTGGGTGATGGACGGCGTCGCGAACTCCGCGGACGATGATACTCGGCCGCGTCAGGGCGCAGATCACCCTGCTCAAAACGGTTCAGGATCTCCTCCATGGTACGACTGATTCTGGTGCAGATACGAATGGCTTCTACAGTGGGATACGCCGAATTTTCGCCGCCCTCCATCAACTCTACCAGGTCCTCTTCAGACAGATGCGATAGTAGCTTGGCGGGGTTGTACCAACTGAAATTGGGGACAATATTGATATCGCCACTGTACTCCTGGTCTA
>JAPKBI010000352.1 GCA_028823475.1 Halioglobus sp.
CCGTACAGGTTGGCAGCGGAGAGAAATTCGTTAATGATTTGGGGATTGTCGCCATTAAAGACGGTATTAAGTCTTCTGGTGAGGATGATCTGCGTCAAAAAAAACCTGACTGGTTGCGCATTCGGGTTCGTGGTGGCGCTACGTTTGAAAAGGTCCAGGGTATCGTTCACCAGCACAAATTGGCCACCGTGTGCGAGGAGGCTAAATGCCCTAATATGAGCGAATGCTGGAGTGCAGGTACGGCGACTATCATGTTGATGGGCGATGTGTGTACCCGAGCCTGCCGTTTTTGTGCGGTGAATACGGGTAACCCCAAGGGATGGCTGGATGCGCAGGAGCCAGATAACGCCGCGCGTTCTGTGCAACTGATGAATCTAAAGTACGTAGTACTGACCTCAGTCAACCGCGATGATCTGCCCGACGGTGGAGCAGGGCACTATGCGGCCTGTGTAAAGCGGGTGAGGGAGGTGAATCCGGACACTGCAGTGGAGACACTCACGCCAGATTTTATGGGCGTGCATGCAGATGTCGAAAAGGTGGTTGATTCAGGTATTGTTGTGTTTGCACAAAATATCGAGACGGTTTATCGCTTGACTCATCCGGTGCGTGATCCGCGCGCCAGTTACCAGCAGACGCTGGATGTGCTGGCCCATGCAAAAGCCTTTCGCGCCAAGGTGCTGACCAAAACCAGTCTTATGCTGGGTCTGGGAGAAACTGAGGCGGAAATACTAGAATGCATGGACGATCTGCGTGCGGCGAAGGTCGATATTCTGACGCTCGGTCAGTATCTGCAGCCGACGCCCAACCACTATCCCATCGCTCGGTATGTTAGCCCCGAAGAGTTTGAGCGTTACCGGCAGTGGGGGCTGGATAAGGGATTTTTTGAAGTAGTGTCCGGTGTGTTTGTGCGTTCCAGTTATCGTGCCGAGCAAGTATTGGCGAAAAATAACGTAGGACTGTCATAAACGGTTCTCAAGAATCGATGTTACATGAGCTGACCAATACGCCGGTTCTTGGCGTGTCATTGGGTCATGTATCCCTGTTGCGCCTAGATCAGACAGGAGGCCCCGCTCCCGGTAATAAATCGTTTAAGTTGCGACACTATTTTTCTGAGGCAAAGCGCCTAGGGATTACACGTCTGATTTCATTCGGCGGTGCCTGGTCAAATCACTTGCACGCCCTGGCGGCAACGGGTTACCAGCTAGGGGTTGAAACGGTTGGCATCATTCGGGGCGAGCTGAGTGACGAAAAGTCCGCGATGCTAGCCGATGTGCGGCGCTGGGGCATGCGCATTGTCTATGTGAGTCGACAAGAGTACCGGCAACGCCATGACGTTGTTTATCAGCAACAACTCAAAAAGCGTTTCGCACCTTGTTTATTGATTCCAGAAGGGGGTGCTTCTCTCGCAGGCGCTCAAGGGTGCATGGCCGTTGCGGATATCATTCGCCAGAGAGCGCCGTTAGCGCGCCATATTGTTGTGCCAGTGGGTACCGGTACAACAATGGCAGGATTGGTGGCGGGTTTAGACGAGAGCTTTGAAATCGATGGCATCTCTGCTCTCAAGGGCGCGCATGATCTGGCGCAGCGGGTGCAGGATCTGCTCCCGCAGCTGCCGTGCGATAACCACGCGCACTGGCGGATTCTGCACGATTATCATTGCGGTGGGTTCGCCCGCGCCGATCTCTCACTGCGTCAGTTTATGCTGGCATTCGAAGCGATTCACGGCATCGAACTCGATCCCGTTTACACCGGCAAGATGCTTTTTGCGATCCATCAGTTACGCGCATGTGGTGACTGGGACGGGGATACACCGGTGTTGGCTATACATACCGGGGGTCTGCAGGGTCGGCGAGGTTATTCGTGGCTCAGTTGATACGTTTCGATAAACCAACGGCGCGTATCAAGTAGGCGTGCCGCCGCAGGTTAAAAAAGGGCAAGTCTAACCCCGCGTCGCACCGAACTGATAACTGATTTGCACATATGCACCCCGCGGCTGGCCGACAAAATAGCGATATTCCCCGAAGCCGAAGTCTGCTCTTTCAGCATAGTCTTCATCTAACAGGTTGGTCAGGCGCAACCCTGCTGACCATCGCGGGGTCAGGTCACTGGTAATACGCAAATTCACCAGGGAGTGGCCGTCGTATTGATGGTCATTTTCTGGTTCCAAATAATACGAGTCCATATAAACCCATTCCAGCTCAGCGCGGCTTTTGCGTCCAGCGAATGCGGAGAAATCCCAATCTAAACGGGCACTGCCGAAGGCTCTTGGGGCGGTGTCGATATCGTTGCCTTGAATGTTGCCGCTACTGCCCAGTAGTTCAATATTGCTATCGTAGGTGTGGTTTGCGACATTCGCATCTATGCCCACAGACCAGCTGTCATTAATCGGATAGTCCAAGCTTAATTCGGCGCCGTAATGGCGGGTTTGGGCGCCGCTGACATTGTATCGATTGGCATCCTGGAAAATAACATCGTCCTTGTGCATGTAATACACCGCGACATCGTAGCGCGTAGTACCCAGCCAGTCACCGCGCAGGCCCAGTTCGATATTATCAATTTTTTCCGAGTCAAGGTTGGCGGTTTCTTGGCCTCCCTGGAGTCGGTAGAGCTCTGTGGCCTGTGGCGCACGAAAACCGCGCGCTACTCGCAGGTAGACTATATGATCTTTAGTGATACTGTAACTGGCTCCGGCGTTAAGAGACCAGTCGGTAAAGTCGTTCTCTCGGTCAGACGGCCTGTAAAAACGGCAGTTGGTTGCCTCGGGCCCGCAGCCAGAACCGTCTGCGGTTTTGTTGTTGTAGTCATAGCTGGTGTATTCGAGCCGAACCCCGCCGTCGATCTCCCACGGTGAATCGTTTTGCGTGCGCAGTTGGCTGTAGATTGCGCCGCCCGTCGCATTCACTTGATAGTCATAGTGCACGCCCGGAGGTTGGTTAGGGCTAAAGTCTTCATCCTGCGTTTCTTTGAGGCTAGCGTTTGTGTACTCTACGTCGATGCCGTTTATCCAGCGTAATG
>JAPKBI010000353.1 GCA_028823475.1 Halioglobus sp.
AACAGCTGATAGGCCTCGGCAGCGGGCTTACGGTAGTAGGAGACGATGACCAATCCATTTATGCCTGGCGCGGTGCCCGGCCCGAGAACCTCGTACAGCTGCAAGAGGACTTCCCCGGTCTAAAGGTCGTCAAGCTGGAGCAAAATTATCGCTCCACGGCACGCATACTCAAAGCCGCAAATACCCTGATCGCCAATAATCCTCACGTGTTCGAAAAACAGCTTTGGAGCGAACTAGGCTACGGTGAGCCTATACGCATCATTCGTTGCAGTGACGAACAACACGAAGCGGACCAGGTCGTTGCAGAAATTCTTGACCACAAGTTACGCAGGCGCACACGCTTTGGCGACTATGCCATCCTGTATCGAGGCAACCACCAGTCACGTTTGATTGAGTTGGCGCTGCAACAGCAGCAGGTGCCCTACCATCTCAGTGGGGGAACGTCGTTCTTCGCCCGCAATGAGGTGAAGGACATCATGGCCTACCTGCGCCTCATCATAAACGAAAACGACGACAACGCTTTTTTGCGTATTGCGAACGTACCCAGACGCAAGCTGGGCACCTCGACACTTGAAGCACTAGGCAATTTCGCGCTCGCCAATCGTTGCAGCCTGAATCAGGCCTGCGGCCGCATTGATTCGAATCAGGTGCCCGAGGCTGGACTCAAGCGCCTGCGCGAGTTTCGCCAGTGGATGGATGGCGTGCGCCGCAGCTGCGACGGGTATGACAGCGTCTCAGGTGTGCGCCAAATGATACGCGACATTGACTACGAGGGCTGGCTTGACCAACTCAGTTCCAGCGAGGACGTGGCAGAACGGCGCATGGGTAATGTCCATTTTTTAATCGATGGCTTGCAGCGGGTTATGTCGAACGAGCAGGTTGCACTGGACGAGGCGATCTCCCGTCTGATGCTGCGGGACCTTCTGGAGCAACAGGACGAGGAGGAGAAAGGACCTGAGAGTGTGCAACTGATGACACTGCACGCCGCCAAGGGTCTGGAATTCCCGCACGTCTACATCATCGGCATGGAGGAAAAAATACTGCCCCACCGCGCGAGTATCGACGAAGATAATATTGAAGAGGAACGGCGACTGGCCTATGTCGGCATCACCCGAGCGCAGCAGACCCTGAGCATGACCATGGCCCTGAAGCGTCGCCAGTTTGGCGAAACCATCAACTGTGAGCCCAGCCGTTTTATCGAAGAATTACCTCAGGACGACCTGCAATGGCAGGGCGGCGGTCAGGACACTCAGGAAGCAAATGAGGAGCGCGGCCAGGAAACGCTGGCCGGGCTTAAAGATTTGTTCGCCTGAGCAGGGGCCTTTTTACTGGCTACCGGCAACCATATAGTCAACGGCAGCATAAACCTCATCATCAGAGCAGCTCATACATCCGCCCTTGGCCATCATGCCAGTACCGGGAACACCACCAACGCCAGTGGCGTAAAGCGCCGGCATACCCTTAGCGATTCGACCACTCCAGGCCATAGCATCGCCATATTTGGGTGCACCTGCGGCGCCAGTACTGTGGCAGGCCATGCAGGCTGAGTTGTAAACGTCTTCCCCTGTGCGCGGTTCCGCACTTACTACAAAGGCAGAGGCAGGGGCTGCGGCGCAGGTGCTGTCGCCTTCCACACAGGACTCGCCAACGGGCTTGATCCGTTCCACAATGGCGTCGCGCTGGGCATTGGTCAAATCTGCAGCGACAGCACTGCTGGCCAGCAGGGCGGCTAAAAAACTAAAAGCTATACGATTGATCACGGCGAATTCCTCGATTGGTAACTCGACCATTATAGCCGTATATGGTTGACGGTAAAACGTGATGATTGAAACTATTGCCCCAGATAAAAAAGCGCGACACACTAGCGACACTTTGGCTTGGGGCCCTATACGGACTTTCTTGCCCGCCATACTTAACGTAATAAAAAAGGCCACAGATGAAACTCTACACCTATGACCCCGCGCCCAACCCCCGGCGCCTCACGCTCTTCCTCAAGCTCAAAGGCATTGAAATCGACACACAGCAGATCGATATGATGACGGCTGAGCAACTGAACGACAGCTACCGGCAGGTCAACCCAGCATGCACCCTGCCAGCGCTAGTGCTAGACGACGGCACGGTGCTAACAGAAGTGATCGGCATGTTCTCTTATCTGGAAGAACTCTATCCCGAGCACCCGCTGATGGGCAGCACGCCACTGGAACGAGCCCAAGCCATCAGCTGGTGCCACAGGCTGTTCCAAGGCCTGATGGTGGCTATCGCCAGCGCCCTGCGCAACAAGGGCAAAAACTTTCACAATCGGGCGCTACCGGGGACGTTAGATACCCCCCAAATACCTGAACTGGCAGAACGCGGTTTAATGCAAATACACCATATTTTGCCGCAACTGGACGCACACCTTGCCACATCAACTTGGCTGGCAGGCGACCATTTTACGATTGCTGATATTGATCTTTTGGTGATGATTGAATTTCTGACTTGGGTAAAAGAATCCATCCCCGACACCTGTCCCGCCCTGCAAGCTTGGTATCAGCGCGCAACCACGCGGGTAGCCTGAAACCGCGTATGCGCCGCTATTAGGTCGAAATTGATGCCGCAAAACGCAGTCGTTTGCGCTATAACGGAATGGGCCCTGGTAGGAAGTGATTTATGCCGTATCGGCGCAACACTAGGCGCAAGCATGCGTGCGGTCGGTGGCTCCTGTATGCCGTCCTTATCACCCTACTAAGCGGCTGTCAGCCTGTCGAGCCTGATGCCGCGCTTGAGGTTGGCGCCAGCGGATCAGGCTCCGCTCAATTTAGCGTGCCCTCCGACGCGCTCGCGGAGCCACCGGCAGCCGCTGATCTGCTGCTGGACACCTCTTCGACCACTCTCGACACGCTCGATCTAATGACGCTGAGTGGGTGTAGCGTGCAAACTACTATTGGAAAGCGCAACAGCAGCTTAGGACGACATGCAAAACCGTCGCAGCGGCTCCTACTGGAGCTGGAATATCTGCGGCTCGCGCCACCGTGC
>JAPKBI010000354.1 GCA_028823475.1 Halioglobus sp.
CAGGCCAGCATTGGTATGCCAGAGGTGGCCGTGTGGGACTCTCCAGAAATCAATGCCTTTGCCACAGGCATGAACAAGAATAATGCCCTGGTGGCAGTGAGTACCGGGCTGCTTCGAACCATGACAAAAGATGAGGCAGAGGCGGTTCTAGCGCATGAAATCAGTCATGTTGCCAATGGCGATATGGTAACGCTTGCGCTGATACAGGGCGTGGTCAATACCTTTGTCTATTTTTTCGCCCGCATAGCGGCCAGTGCGCTGAGCCGCGGCAGTAATAATCGATTCATGTATTTTATGACCGTTATGTTCTTCCAGTTTGTATTCGGCATTCTCGCCAGCATTATTGTGATGTGGTTTTCTCGCCGTCGTGAATACCGAGCGGACGAAGGGGGCGCTAATCTCGCGGGAGATAAAAAGATGATTGCCGCACTGCAACGTTTAAAGGGCGATAGTCAGGAGAGCCATCTCGACGGTCAACTCGTCGCTTTTGGTATTAGTGGAAAAAAGGCTATGGCCGCACTATTTTTGAGTCACCCACCGTTGGAAAAACGAATAGCAGCGCTACAGGCGCGATAGCCTTAAAAGGCCTCGGGAAGTATCAAGGCTCGTCAATCGGCCTAACAGGCTGTTTATTTCATATTGATTTATCCTGATGCAAAAAGTGCTAATTCTGACAATCTATCATAATTTTTATAGCGTTTTGTGGGTCCCGGGCCAGAGTAAAAGCAGCACCGATATCTGATAAAGGAAAATGATGTGTCACCATGACTGTCGGATCAATCTGTCCGGACTGCAGCATTGCAATGACTTCATCAAACTCTGTGTCGTAGCCCATTGCCGGAATAATCGAAACCTCTTTCGCCAACAGCATAACAAGATCAACCGTTGCCGCTTCCTTGTGCACACCCGTTAGGCAGATACGACTACCTGGACCAGCCATAGCAACAATTTTCTCGAACACTGAACGCACGCCAGTAGCCTCGAAAAATACGGTACTGCCGGGCATGGGCATGCCAAAAAAGTTCGAAGTACCATGCTGTTCCATCAGCTTCTGTGTTAGTTCTGGGTCGTCAGCGCGCAGTGCGATAGCACCGAGTGCGCGCGCTTTCTCCAGCCGCGGATCCGACAGATCCACCACGACGATATCTGCAAGCCCACGGTACTTAAGCACCTGCAGCATAGACAGACCGATGGGGCCCGCCCCATAGATCACAGCTTTATCAGAAGCGGTCGCTGCCACTCGATTGGCACCGTGTTGCGCAACCGACAATGGCTCCACTAATGCACCGTACTCCTGGGGCACACCTGGCGGGATCTTCAATGTACTGCCTGGATCAAGAGCGGCATTACGTACCAACAGATAGGGGGAAAATCCACCTTCTGTACCACCGTTGCCGATGTTGTTACCGTTACTCATGGGTTGAACCACAACGTGATCCCCCGAAACGACATGCGTCACATTAGCGCCAGCATCACTGACAACCCCCCACAATTCATGACCCAAGGGCATAGGAACATCGGGCCCCGTCAATCCGCCCATTGCCAGATAGCCAAGGTCAGAACCACAAATACCGCATTCCATCACCTGAATGACAACATCATCAGGACCGCAAAAGGGTGTGGGTGTCTGATCGAGGCGCAGATCGTCGACACCGTGAATTTGAGCCAGAGGCATTGTTGTCATATTTTTTTCACTTTTGTCAGAAGGAATGTATGTTCTTCTGTGACCATAGGACTCGACCTGCCCCCGGTCAACCACTGTGGCCGGAATATTGAACCGAACCCTGGCATTTTTAGTGGGTACTGGTTCAGATTGGCATGCCCTGCCACACTGGGTACTAAGCAATAAGAGTAGAGCTACATGTCCATAGAAAGTCCAGATCTGGAAATCGACTGGTTGGTGGCGGGCGCTGGCGCCGCAGGTATGACCGGGGCCGTGGTAGCACACCAGTTGGGTGGCTCGGTGCTAGTGGTGGAAAAAGAACCTGTCTATGGTGGGACAACCGCTAAATCTGGCGGTGTGGCGTGGATTCCCAATAACCATCGACAGGCCAGTGTCCAGGTCAGCGATAGTGCAGAGGAAGCCTACGCGTATTTAAAGGGTCTTATCGGCGACAGCGTTAGTGATGCCCGTATCGCAGCCTATGCACAGCGGGCCTCGGAAATGCTCGTGTTCATGATGCAACACAGTCATGTGCACTATTCTGCTCTGCCCAATTATATGGACTACTACGAGCACGTTCCGGGGTATAAATCGGGAGGACGCTCAATGGACAATGCACCCATAAATCTTCGCAAACTCGGACCCGATGCAAAGACTATTAGACTGGGTCACTACGATGGGATAATGCCCTTTAATGTCACTGTGGAGGAAGGCCAACGTTTGCAAGAAATGAACACCGGTGCCTATTGGCTCGGTCTGCGACTGTTTTCTCGTGTGCTGCTGGATATTCCTGCCCGCCTGAAACGTCAGCGGGACAACCGTCTCACGCTGGGGCCTGCACTCGTGGCGCGCTTGCGTTTATCCCTTCAGGATCGAAATATTCCGCTATGGCTGGATTCTCCAGTGCAGGCGTTATTGCAGGACAAGGGTCGAGTCATCGGCGCACTGGTGAAGCACGAGGGAAAGATACAGCGCATACATGCCCGGCGTGGCGTACTTCTGGCAACGGGAGGTTTTTCTCACAACGCCGCAATGCGACAGCAATATCAGCAGGCACCCATAGGAAAGGACTGGACCGCCGCCGCCCCCGGGGCGACCGGTGACGCCGTCAATATGGGCGAACAGATTGGTGCAGCGCTGGATTTTATGGAATGCGCTTGGTGGTCTCCAACCTACGCTATCCCAGACGGCAGGGTACTTGCGCTGATCGCGGGAAAATCCAACCCCGGCTCTATTATGGTGAATCGTCATGGCAAACGCTTTGCTAACGAGGCCCAGCCCTATGAGGATCTCGTCAAGGAACAATATGCCAGCGAGTCTAGAGGCGAACAGGCGATCCCCTGCTACTT
>JAPKBI010000355.1 GCA_028823475.1 Halioglobus sp.
CCGAGTATGGCTGGGATCCGCTGGGAAGCGGAGCAGCGCTCGGCCTAATGGAGCTGACAGGTGAAGATGAGACACCGCTGAGACTCCAAGCCGCCGGACCGTACAGCGATAGTATAGCGTTTGCGTTAGCGCCCTATGAATCTGTCGAATACAAATATCGCCTCGAGGCAGGTGATACTATGATCTTTGAATGGAGAGCGAGTGAAGAGGTTCTGGTCGATATGCACGCCGAGCCCGATGGTGCCGCACCAGGTTATGCGCAGACCTTTAACAAGACACGCACGACTCACGGTAATGGAAGCTATCGAGCAGATTTCGACGGCATTCATGGCTGGTATTGGCAAAATCGCACGCAGGAAGATGTGATAGTGACCCTGAAGGCTCAGGGGTTCTTTACCGAGTCATTAGAAATGGGCAATGGGCGTAGCAACACTCGCCAGTTTGCAGAGTAGGCAATGGAGCGGGTTTAACCGTAAGCGAGTTCCAACATTTCGCGTACCGCTTGAATTTCATCGGACCAGTAGATAATAAAACCAACGATCACTGCAGTTGCTGCCAGTAGTGCTGCAAGTGCAGTGTCTTTATTGCCATCAGCAGGATTTTTTTCTGCCATTTCCCACCTACCCTGAAAATCCGATCCAACGGCCAGTGGCGGCCACCGAAAACCATATCATCAGTGACGCAATGCCCACCAGGCGCAATAGTTGCGGGTTCACTTTTTCGACATCTCCACGCAATAAAGGCCTGCGTACAAAGAAAACGAAAAACACACCGGTTCCCAGGGCCAGCATCTTGTACCAGAACACATTGAGGTAATACACTTTGAGCGCGACGCCACAGGCCATGAAGACGCCAGTGAGAATCATCGCCGCAAGGCTCCACACGAATAGCCGGTGTGATTGGTCCAGCACGCGACTCAAAGGGACGTCGCGGAGTATCAGGCCAAGCAGCCGCCCGTCAGCAACCAGCACGGCACCTCCCAGCACAGCCATCGCAATAAGGTGAGCCGCCTCCACCAGCGCAAAAGCCGCGCCGTAAGTCTGACTGATCACACCAGGGGGAGTCGTTTCCATCCACTCGAATAGTGGCAGCAGGGCTTGCCATGTGGTGTGCCGTGCGTCCGTCAGAGCAAAAATCAGACCGAACACGATTACAGTGCCGACGGAGATTGTGCGGGTGTAGGTGCCCATCAGTGCTCGGCTCACTGCTGCTCGCCAAAATGGGTTTCTAGACCGCCCATCAAAACGCCTCCTGACCGGCAACGCAGCCTGCCAGCGCGGCAATAAAGGATGAGGGCTCAGCGCGACAATCGAACCAATCATAAGCAATGAGGCGGCCACAGATAACAATCAGTACCCAGAAGGTAATCGAAATGCTAGCGCCCACCTGCAAACGCATAGGAGCCTTCATTGCAGTATCCCAACTGTGCCCCGCTGCACTCATGCGACGATGAAACAGCCAAGCGTTTATAGCCGCAGCGAACAATAAGACCAGCTTGATACGAAGCCATAGGCTTTGGGCGCTGCGCACCGGAATGGCATAAAACAACAACAGGCCGGTGATAATCATCACGGTGAATCCTAGAAACATCGGCAGGCTCAGGCGTCGTGCGAGGGTTGAGGCGGGAATGTCCACCATGGCCAAGCCAAGCATACGCAAATCGATAAGGAACAGCATGCCGATGCTGAGCGTCAGGGCGACTACGTGAGTGGATTCAATCCAGTTATACACGTAGAAAGATTCGTGCAGCGCGGTGCTCCACTGATGGGCATCAACCCATACCGCGAAATCGTAGATAAGCTGATTAAAGACTTCCAAGCTCCGTCATTCCCCCGGCGATATTACCGTTGTCGCCTTAGCGACGATTTCGGGGATCAGAGCCATCCTTGGGCGCCCCAGTACCGGAAGACCCCATAAAGACTTTGCGGCCATCTGAAAAAGTGAGATCGCGGCCATTGGCCTTGCAGGCGGGCGCACAACGTTTGTCTTTGGCCTGATAGCCTCTCACCTTGATACTAGCGCCAATCGGCACCGAGTTTTTGTTAACGCCAGCCCGCAGCAGCGTATTGGGTGTGCCGCCTTCCACCATCCACGCAACGGTATTCCCATCGTCCTCTGCAACATCCAAGTGTATCCAGGCGTGAGGATTGATCCACTCCACTTTGGTAACAACACCCTCAAGACTCACCGGTGCCTCTTTATCAAATTCCGCCGAGAAAGCGTGATGCCCTCGCGCCTGCCAGGAGTACAGGACGGCCAATGGCAATAGGATCAACGCCAGTAGTCGTATTGTGCGCATAGTTTATTCCTTCTCTTCCTGCCGAGCCCCGGCCAGAATGTTTTTGATGGCGTAGTTTCCTTCGTGACAGGCATATTCATAGATCGGCCCTTCACTCGACTGCAGCGTCATCTCGCCGCGCCAGGTTTGTGTGTAAATACTCTCATCGGTGACACTGAATTGATACAGCAATTCACCTTTGGATGTCCGGGTAAAGCGTTCTTCAACAACGCTGTCTTCGGTCATATAGAATTGGTGCTTAACGGCAGCCCTAAGGTTTTGCTGCAGATGAAAGCCCGTGGTGCGCACTACCAGCGTATCGCCTTCCCAATGGCCCAGGGAATCTCCCAGCCAAGGGCGTATGGCTTTCGGCAGCGGCTTGCCGACCATGCGCACAGTGCGGACGTCGTGATTCATTTCTACCAGAATCAGGATCACATCCTTAGTCTGCACAAACTGGTAGTGATTGTTGTACAGCACAGGCAGCATCGGTGGCCCACCCGTGGAGCCGAAACCGACAGTGCAGCGCTCACCCAGAGGGCGCTCCTCCGGGTTATCGTGGCGCGCTATAAACGTGTAACCATGCCAGTAAAAACGCCCTCTACCCCAAAGCGTATAGGGTACGTGGCCATCCTCTGGATCCACTATAATGGAACTGCGCGGCTCACCGTTAACGCGCAGAACCCGCGTGCCGGGGTCCAGCCACGCGGCATTGTATCCGCCAACATC
>JAPKBI010000045.1 GCA_028823475.1 Halioglobus sp.
TAATCGCTCGGGCGCTGGTAAACCGACCACGCCTGTTAATTCTCGATGAAGCCACTAGTGCCTTGGATCGCGAGAGCGAGGATGCTATTTGTAAAACGCTGGGGGGCCTGAAAGGGCAGCTCACCATTTTGGCTATTTCCCATAATCGCGCCATGGTACAGGCGGCCGATTATGTCTACAGGATGACCGATGGCACTGCCAGCTTATTGCCCAAGGAAGACCAGTCAGCCCTTGCCAAGTAGTTTGCGCACAGCTGCGACAGCGCGCTGCAGGTCGGTCTGCGCCGGCACCTTTGGCGTAACTCGTGCTTCCTCCATCCATGTGGCGCAGCCTGACTCATGCAGTTGACTATGCACCAACGTAATATCCCGGCTCAGCGGCTGCCAGAACCAGCGCAGCAGTGCTGCGTAAAGCGCGCCGCCTAGGCGAAAATCCCTAACAGTCCGATCATGGACGTCACGCATGCCACCTAGATCAAATATGGCCACGGGCTTACCCGTGGCCAAGGCCTCCGACAACATCGCAATACTGTCACCGGTAACAATTAAGCGATCAGCCCACGACAAAATGCCCTCGTAGGGGTTCTCTAAACCCTCGCCCGGCCAGCGATAAAAGTAGCTCGGCACGGTAATGGCAGACTGCAGTGCATCCTGTGCCGCCGAGCAGGTACGCGAACTAGTGGAGACCAGCAGCGACCCGCCGTGAGCCTTCGCCACGCGGGAAGCCTCCGCGCCCAAGCGGGCTGCCGCCTGCGGCCCTAGCGTGAATGGTCCGCTGTCACCACCCACCATTACTGCGAAACGCGGACCTGGCAAATCAGCAAACGTCGACTCCCATTGAATCCGAGCCTGCGCCAGACGCGGCGCTGTCACACTGTGCAAAGTCAGCATATTGTTAAGCACATTGGGATGAGGCGGCACACGATATTGTGGCGTGGTAATCACCAGGTCAAAAGAATCCAATGCACCCCAGGGTCGCCCAACATGCACATAACGTGTCCGATCTCCGGACTGGGCTCGAATCCAACGACAGATTGGTTCATTGCGCACGCCACTACTGATCACCAGATCCGGCCAAGGAGGACTGAGTGTCGCAGCGGACTCAAAGGTGATACCCCGCAGGGTCGACTGGCCCAATGCATGTGGTAAAAATACATGGCTGCGATAGCTCAGCACCTTAACCTCGCAAGGCCAGCCTAATGCATCGACTAGCGCACGCACCTGCCCACGCTCGCCTGCGCGATAGGCGTCTATCAACCAAATTACTGGCATTACCATTATTCCATCGGTATAGTTTAATTCTCTGAAATTTAGCGACTTACCTTGATCGACGCAAGAGCAGCAACAAAATGATCGATTATTCGGAATACCTCAGCTTCCTCTGCAGCGCACTCGAATCACAGAATAAAAAGAAGCTGATTTTGTCTGAAAACACTTCGCTGGTTGCAGATATCGGGCTTAGCTCCCTAGAAGTGATGGAGTTTATCGAAAAAATCGAGGATCACTTCGACATATCCATTCCCTTAAATATCCTTCCTGACGTCAACACGATTGGTGACCTCGCAACAAAGGTTAGACAACTCAATCTCTAAGCGTCACTGGTGAATTCCCGAGGCAGATCAAAACCATGATGTTCGACAAGTTTAAACCTATGGCCGACTTTCAGGCCGAGCTCGCAGAGCGCAGCGTTGAGCCCTTTGGCGCCATTACCGAAAAAATTCTGTCTGCCACAGAGGGTGTAGTGCAAGGCCGTAACGTTATCCTAGCGGGCACCAATAATTATCTCGGGCTGTCTTTTGACCCTCGCTGCATTAAAGCCGCCCAAGATGCCACAGCACTCTGGGGGACGGGCACCACCGGGTCCCGACTCGCCAACGGCTCTTTCGCTGAGCATCAGGCGCTGGAAACCGAAATAGCCCAGTTCTACGGCGTAGACAACGCAATCGTATTCTCCACCGGCTATACGGCGACCATGGGCATGTGCGCCACGTTGGCCGGCCCTGGAGATGTGATTCTCCTTGATGCCGACAGCCACGCGAGTATTTACACCGGGGTCAAACTGAGCGGTGCAGAGATTATACGTTTCAAGCACAGCGACCCCGAGGATCTTGCCAAGCGACTGCGCCGGCTGGGTGATCGTGCTCATCAGACGTTAATTATCGCAGAAGGCATTTATTCTATGCTGGGCGATGTTGCGCCACTGCAGGAAATTGCTGCGGTTAAGCGCGAGTACGGTGGCTATCTGTTTGTAGATGAAGCCCATTCCATGGGCGTCATGGGTGCTACCGGACGAGGTGCGGCCCAAGCCGCTGGAGTGGAAGCAGATGTCGACTTTTTTTGCGGAACATTCAGTAAGAGCCTGGGCGCCATCGGTGGGTTTTGTGTCAGCCGGCATGCGGAATTGGCGGCCATTCGCTTTTGCATCAACTCCTATATCTTCACCGCATCGTCCTCACCCTCTGTCATCGCTTCCACACGCGAAGCGTTGCGCATAACTGCCGCTGAACCCGAATTACAGGCAAAATTGTGGGACAACTGCAACCGTCTTTATCAGGGGTTAAAGTCCATGGGCCTCCCAGTAGGCCCTACTGCCAGCCCGGTCGTTGCGGTGGCGATGGAGGATCGCTCACGCACAATCGACTGCTGGAAGGCGCTGATGGAGGCTGGAGTCTATGTCAATCTGGTTATCCCACCAGCCTCACCTTCGACCAATTTCCTTCTACGTAATAGCGTCAGCGCAGCCCACACGAGCGCGCAGATCGATGCCATCATCGCCGCCTATGCCGGCCTGATATCTGCCGGCCTTATTACCGGCACACAGGCACACTGATGGAACAAATTTTTATCACGGGTAACGGCCCATTGCGTGGTGAGGTCACAGTGGCAGGTGCAAAAAATGCTGCACTCCCAATTATTGCCGCCTCTTTGCTCAGTGCCGAACCCCTGCACGTCAGCAATTTACCTGATGTGCGCGATATAGGTACGGCGTTGCAACTGCTGGAATTGCTCGGCACGAAAGTAGAACGCTCTGGTACTGAGCTGGTCCTCGACAGCAGCCAAATACAGTCGGTACGAGCACCCTATGAGCTGGTAAAGACGATCCGTGCATCAATCCTCTTGCTCGGCCCCCTGCTGGCCCGATTTGGGGAAGCCGATGTATCGCTGCCGGGAGGCTGTGCCATTGGTTCGCGACCCGTCAATGAGCATATTGTTGGACTGCAGGCACTGGGCGCAGACATTCGCATCGAAGCGGGATATATCAAGGCCAAGGCCAAGCGCTTGCGTGGAGCACATTTCGCGTTTGATGTTCCTTCAGTAACGGCCACTGAAAACCTGTTAATGGCCGCCACTCTCGCTGAGGGTGTTACGACCCTAGAAAACTGTGCGATGGAGCCGGAAATAGGCGATCTGGCGCGATTACTGCAATCTATGGGTGCCCACATTACCGGCGCGGGCACCGGCACCATTACCATCGAAGGCGTCAGACACCTGCACGGCGCCACCCACAAGGTGCCACCTGACCGCATAGAAACCGGGACCTTCCTGGCCGCTGCGGCTGCTACGCGCGGTGACATCACAGTGCTGGACACAAACCCCGACTACCTACAACACGTATTAGGCAAACTGGAACAGGCGGGCTGCCGGCTGAAACTGGGGCCAGACTGGATTCATCTCGACACTGGCGGTAAGCGCTGCAAGGCGGTCAACATACACACAGCACCCTTTCCTGCTTTCCCCACCGACATGCAGGCGCAATTCATGGCGCTAAACGCGTTGGCCGAAGGCTCTGCCACGGTAGTAGAAAACATTTTCGAAAACCGCTTTATGCATGTCGCCGAGTTACAACGCATGGGAGCTGATATTGAATTGCAGGGCCGAACCGCCATTGTGCGGGGTCGCGAGCGACTGCAGGGCGCTCAGGTTATGGCCACCGACTTACGCGCTTCTGCCTCGTTAATCATCGCTGCTTTGGCCGCCGATGGTGAGACTGTCATCGACCGTGTCTATCACCTCGATCGAGGTTACGCCAATATCGACAGAAAACTAGCAGAGCTGGGGGCCTCCATCCGCCGCGCTTAACACCAGACTAGGCGTGCACTGTTGGTTGCGATGTCAGGCGCTGATCGGTAAATGCTACAATGACAGCGACGAGGAACATCAAGCCATGCCGCAGTGCTTCGCACAACTCTCCGATCCCCACCTCAGTTCGCTGAAAGGAGTGCGCGGGCGCGATCTTTTCAGTAAGCGGGGCCTAGGTTACCTGTCCTGGCGCAGAAAGCGCCGTTTCGAGCACCGCATGGAAGTTCTCGAAGCCCTACAACGCGACCTCGCATTATCGGAACTCGATCAACTACTCGTCACCGGCGACCTAACCCATATCGGTTTGCCGCAGGAGTTCGAGCAGGCTCGGCAGTGGCTGCAAGAACTGGGTAACCCCGGCCAAATAGCTCTGGTACCGGGCAATCACGACGCTTGTGTTGCCGCGCCCTGGAGCGAGACCTTCGCCTTATGGCAGGACTATATGGCCTCAGATAACGACCACAACACCGCAAGGGAAACAGTGAACTTCCCCAGCCTGAGAGTGCGCGAGGGCATCGCCTTTATCGGGTTATCCAGCGCTTGCCCCAAACCACCTCTTATGGCCACAGGCACTATTGATAGCGAACAATTGAACAGGCTACCGGCGCTATTGCAACGCACAGCGGATGCAGGCCTGTTCCGGGTCGTCTATTTGCATCATTGTCCCGTGGCGGGAAAAGAAAAGTGGCGTAAGCGCCTGACCAACGCACCCGAAATACAAGCCCTGCTGGAGGAATATGGCGCCGAAATGGTTTTGCACGGACACGGGCACCGCGCACATTACAACGAACTACAGACTCGCCATGGCAGCTTGCCCATTATCGCTGTCCCGTCGGCCTCTGCTCTGGGACTGCACGGGGCAGATATCGCCCATTACAACCGCTATCAAATAGAACGCACTGGCGGAGGCTGGCAGGCAAGCATCGATTCGCGGCGCTACCGACCTGAAGTGGGGGAGTTTTGTGAAGGGACAAACAGAACGCTGCGAATCAATCGCAGCCATTAGCACTTTATCAGGCGTCTTCTTCCGCCGCTTTCGCCAGCGCGCCCTTGACCAACATCAGGTCAGCGATTGAATCCACGTCTATGGCGGCATTCGCGTAAGGCAGAATGACCGCACGCATGCGCAGTCCCAGACGCTTACTCAGTTTGGCCAACGCCTCTTCCAGGGACAGGAATCCGAAGCGATAACGTATAACTGCCCACCACCCCAGCAAGCCAATGACCACCAGTGGCTTCTTGCGTTCTTGTTCGATCTTGCGCCAGAACTTGGCAGCGCGCCGTCCTTCTGGGGTAATGAAGGCAAACAGGTTGCAACCGCAGAAGTCCCCGTCACTGAAGTGCAATACCGTTTTACGTATGCCGGGATAGGCCTCAGAAACTAATGCGTAGGGCGCCAAACCCACCGTGACATCAACATCGTCTGCCAGGCTCTGCCGACCGAATGCATCAACAATTTCAGGCGTCAATAATGGGTGGTCGGCCGTCGTCAGTAGCACTGCATCCTCAGGACCCAACCGCGACATGACCTCATAGGCACTGGTACTAGGACTAATACCGGGTTCGCTCCAACTCATTTCACCATCGTCAATCCACTTTTGCAGGGCCGGATCAGTCGCCACCTCACTGGCCTCAGGCCCGGTCATATAGATTCTACTCACCACCCGCGAGACGCGCAGAGAGTCGAGTACCCTGCGCACCATAGGGGTGCCATCCAGATCAATCATGGCCTTGCTGCCGGCCTCAGTATGATTGATCAATGAGTCTGCCTTAGTACGATCGCCTGCCAGTACGATGGCGACCATTTGATGTGATTCCGGATCAAGCTGCATAACTACAATTCTTTTTGATAGACGCGGTAACGTTTATACGCGACGCCGCCGATGGTTTCAATAATACTGCGCATGCCGTCGTTGTCCTCAAGTATCCAGCCCATCTCAACATCCTTTACACCACGGACATGTAACGCCTTGCGTACAGCGTCTATGACCATAAACGCCAGCGTCGGGCCGAGGCGAGAATGCTGGAAACTCTGCTTGACGCCCATCAGGGGGACGCGGGCTGTTTTGGGATGACGCACTTTAAGACGCCAAAGGAGCTTGGCCCAACCAAAGGGCAACAAACGGCCATTAAGGTCATGGGCAGCCTCATTAAGATTCGGCAGTGCCACAATAAAGGCGACCGGCTCGCCGTCATACTCTGCGATCTGGATGTAGTCATCCGGCATCAGCTTGGCAAGGGTTGACACCGTTTCAAACCAATCGGCCTCTGCCAGTGGCACAAAACCCCAATTGTTCTGCCACGCATCGTTGAAAATTTCCAGCATGATGCGGGCGTCCTCCAGCAGATGCTTGCGCCTTATGGGGCGGATTTTCACCCGATCCGACACTCGGCTGGCCAGCCGCTCCATGACACGGGGCGCTTCAAAGTCAGGGCGCACCTGATAAGCCAAAAGGTCTTTCGCGCCCACATAACCCTGGGCTTCCACTGCGGGCCCGCACCAGCGGCACGCATGGCCCATTAGCACGTAGGGGGGCGTGGCGAACCCATCCACCAGCAGACCCACCTCTTCGTTGACGTGCAAATTAAAGGGGCCACGCACCTGCTGCATTCCCTCACTTCTCAGCCAGTCTTCGGCTGCGCCAAACAGAGCCGAAAATATAGCCGGGTCATCATCCGCCTCCAACATGCCGAAATATCCGACGGCGTCGGCGTGCTGCTGCAGGTGCATTTCATCAATCTGTGCGGTGATTCGTCCCACTGGGATGCCGTTTCTATAGGCAATCCAAGCGCGCCAGCGAGCATGCTCGAAAAAGTGATTGGCCTTGGAAAGCTGCTCACGCTTCATGAAATCCAGTGGCGCAATCCAAGCAGGGTCAGACGCATAGATACGATGAGGTAGAGCCAAAAACTGGCGCAACGCCTTGGCCCCGGCCACCACCTCCACAGAGATGGATACATTGTTATTTTGGCTCATGGCTGCCTTATGCTTGAGGGCTGTGCACGCTGTAACAGCATACAACGGAAGGAGGGAGCTAAAAAAGACTAGTAGTGCCTAGTGAAGCGTCTATTCGTGTATGGTACCGGACTCCGTCGCATGATCCAATACCATTGATACCACGTGATTTCGGAACATGCAGAACTGGCTTTGCAATTTAGGCGACTTTCTCGCTGAATTTGATGACCACGCCAGCAATTATCTGACTCTGCTTGGCCTTCTCAGCGAATCACCTCAACACGCTTTTAGTCTACAGTTCAGTTCCTGTCAGGATATTTTCGTAATGCACGACTGAGCGCTCAGCACTGAAATCCAGACTCCGCAGTCTCAGTGCAGATTTATCAGGTTCGGATTCAAGTGTTGTAATAATAGATCGAGCCAGTTCCTCTGCATCACCTATCGCTACGAGCTTCCCGTACTTGCCATCACTGAGTATCTCGACCGACCCCGGGCATGCGGTGCTTACCACAGGGCAACCGCACGCCATCGCTTCCACCAAAACTGTCGGTAGACCCTCGTAACGCGAGGAGAGCACGAACACTGACGCCTTGGCCATATACGCGTACGGGTTGGATACAAACCCGGGAAGCGATAAATCCTGCTCAACCCCGAGATCTCTTGCCAGCCCCATCAATTCCGATTTCCGCTCTGCTGTTTTGTCCTCGCTGCCAGCCACTCCCAGAATCACCAGGCGCAGGCGACGGGTTGAGCGGGCCTTTGCAAAAGCATGGAGTAGGGTGACATGATCCTTTTGCTCTGCCAACCGACCGACATTGAGGACCACTGGCGGGCCATTTGTACTAAACCATGGGTGTTCCACAGGTTGATCAGCCATTGCCAGCATTTCGTCGGTCACAACCGGGTTATAGATTACGCGAACGAATTTCCTGTCAACGCCCGAGGAGCAGGCTAAATCATCTGCAACGCCGTTGGAGACCGCTCCAATGACCTCGGCCGCTAGATAACTTTTGCGTATCAAGGGAAGCAGGTAGCGATGGCGCCATCCCTTTCGTTCCCCCAGAAAGTGCGAAATCTCGATATGCTCCATCACGAGCACCCTTGCTCGAGATCCGGCTAGGCTGCGCGCCCAAAGCGCCACGAGATTCACATACGGCATTGCAGCCACTACGGCATCCGGCTCCTCGTCTCGAATGAGCCTGGTCAGGTTGGGAAGATAATGTATCGTTCGGTCTGCCTTTGTGGTTAACAACACCGGCTTAGCCATCTGGGCGAGAGACGAAGGGGCCGCTTGAAACGCCAGAGCTCGGCCTACTAGAGAATTGCTCGGTTCGAGTGCATGCAGTCGGACTCCTGGGGGTACCTCTCGGGCCAATGGTCCCTGGTTTCGAAATACGGCCAGCGTCACATCGTGCCCTCGCTGTGCCAGCAAGTGGGACAAAGTCAGCGTGATTCGCTCAACGCCCCCTGCAGCAAAGCTCTTCAGTACAAATAGTATTTTCACTCAGCTAGACTACTCTAGTAGATTCATCTTAGTGCGGTTATCTCTGTCTTCCTCAAGGGAAGCGGGAAGTCACGGAAGAGTAACAGCGAGACCGACGCGTGTCTAAGTAACCTGAGCCTCTCGAGACATCCCGGTGCTTGGGAGAAGAGTTACTTCCGTCCGATGGTGCCCGCTAGGTGCTGCGGCGCCGTTAAGTCACCGGAACTTAGATGCGCCAATATCACAAAGAATATTTTTATAACGCACCGAATAACATACGCTCACCGTCGGTGGGGAATTACTGGTTTTCTCTATCGATGAAAGCATCCGGGCAAGTCCGAACTGTCGCAGAACGCCGAGACAATGGCGGTCGGTGGCCCGCCCATGCTATGCTGCCCGCACCGGTCGATAGGGTATGCGATGTACTCGGACAGATCCTAAGACCCGGTTGAAATGAGTGAGAAACACTTGGCAAGGATGGGTCTTTTATCCTTTCGCTGTAATCAGAAAATACGTGACATCTTACAGCGCGCTGTCGGCAGCTCGCGGAGTAGAATTATGTCTTATTCGGTGATAACACCGTACTGGATGTCGAATGACCCTGGCGACCTCAAACTCGCCAACGCGGGTGACGGTTTTATCCTGAAAGCGGTGATGAAAGTGCTTGAACCGTATAAATGTGAGCACATATTCAGCTCGAGGGTCCCACTCAGCCAAGAGGACATCAACAAGATCAACTCGGCTCGAATGCTGGTTCTAGCAGGGGCCAATCAGTTAAACGATAATTTCTCGGTGATCCCGGGGTTCAACTGTACCGATCTTGAGAAAATCAAGGTGCCCATTGTTCCCATGGGCATTGGCATCAATGGTGAAGATGGCAAAAACGACGGGATGTCCGACGAGACCGGGTCGATCATGGCTTTTATCCACAGGCGATCGAAATGGTCCTCATGGCGCTGCCCGTTGACGATGGATTATCTGCATAAAAACCTGCCTGAAATGTCTGACCACTTTCTTCTGACTGGCTGCCCGGTCATGTTTTTCGGAGAGCCCGGGAAGCATGTACCACTTTCAGAACATCAGCCACGCACCGTGGTCGTCACTACAACCACCCGCGACAAGTTCTGGCGACGTGAGACACAAACCATTGACTTTGTCCATAAAACATTCCCGGACGCCCGCAAGATACTTTCACTGCACCAAGCGCCGCGCAAAATCAAGATCAGAAAACGCATCAAGGGGCTACTCGAAGGCAACCTGGAACACCTGCACACGCCCGTGGCACTGTCCGGTTATGCAAAACGTCGCGGTTTTGAAATATTTGATTCGGGCGATGCGGAGGATTTTTTGAATCTGTATCGCGATGCTGATCTGCATATCGGTAGCCGACTGCACGCGCACCTGTTCTGCCTCAGTCTGCGCAAGTCATCATTCGTGACGTATGTGGATGAGCGAATGGCGGGGTTTTCCCAATTGCTCCAGTTCCCTATCTGTGACCCGGGGCAACTGGGTGATTACATGGATTTCGACTTCCATATTTGCTGGCAGAATATTGAAGCCGTGAAACCGACGATGGATTACTTTGTTGCATACCTCAAGAATGAATTGCTTGCAAAGCACGATTTGAGAGAAAACAACGACTCAGCCCCAGTTCGGTAGCTCGATACAACGAACGCCTTAGGAACCTTCAACTCCCTCCAACCAAGTATAGGACAAATAAAAGGGTAGTTGTCAGCAGATCTCTTCATGCATATGAGTTGCCTGAAAAAAAGCATCGCAACTCGCCGGTCTATGTTACCGAATGCCTATTTACATGAGCGATCTTGCACTTGCTTGGCGGTCTTGAACTCCTTAACCTTCACTACGTGATATAACGCGACACGCGCTGGAAAGATAACAGTCTTGACGTGCCCAGCTATCAGGATCGACCGGAGCACCTTCCGCTCTGCAGTAGGGTCAATTCTAAATTTGGCCAGAGGTTTTTTTACCGCAGGGACTGGAGGTTGATATCGTATTATGCAAGCAAAGGGCACACACCTTTGTGGTATACCATCGTGGCAGCTCTGACTGAACTGCACGCTAGCGCCAATTTGTGGACACGGTAGGTGGCTGCACATGTCAGTTCAGGCGCATTTTTCCCCGAATTTGACGACCAGGCCGGGAATTATCTGACTCTACTTGATACAGTCGTCACGGTGGCCGTAGGCGGACAATAACAGGCGAATTACCATGTGTGGAATTACCGGTTTTATTCAGTATAAAGGTGGCGCTCAGGAAGATCTCGCCCGACGCTGTCAAACGATGGCAGACACCATCATTCATCGCGGCCCCGATGCAGGGGGCGTTTGGGTCGATCCCTCGTTTCCACTCGCGCTTGGCCATCGTCGGCTGTCCATCATTGACCTGTCTGAGGCCGGCGCTCAGCCCATGGTATCTGCCTCAGGCCGCTACGTGCTGTCGTTCAATGGTGAAGTCTATAATTTCCCCCGGCTACGGCAAGAACACGGCATATCCAATTATCCTTATCATGGACACTCCGACACGGAAGTGATTTTAGCAGCAGTGCAGCACCTCGGCGTAGAAAAAGCCGTGAGCAAATTCGAAGGTATGTTTGCGCTAGCACTGTGGGACAGGAGAGAACGCTGTCTGTGGTTGGCGCGAGATCGGGTAGGCAAAAAGCCACTGTACTATGGCTGGTGCGGCAACAGCTTCCTGTTCGGCTCAGAACTCAAAGCCTTGCGCCAACATCCAGATTTCGAGAATGAACTGGATCGCAACGCTCTGGGCCAGTATCTGCAATATGGATGGGTGTCCCAGCCCAACTCTATCTATCGACAGGTACGCAAACTTCCCCCGGGTAGCCTTCTAAAGATACCGCAGGATTGTAAGCCCTGGGACGCACACCCAACCCAGTTCTGGTTCGCAAAAAATATTGCCGAACACGGTGAGCGAAATAGATTCACGGGGAGTTATGAAGGCGCGGTCGACAAGCTGGACGGAGTGCTGCAGGAGGCGGTTGGAGACCGCATGGTGGCGGACGTAGAGCTTGGGGCATTGCTGTCTGGGGGCATCGACTCTTCCATGATCGTCGCGTTGATGCAGAAGGTATCGGACCGACCTGTCAAAACATTCAGCATCGGGTTTTGGGAAGAAAAATACAATGAGGCGGAATACGCTTCCGCCGTAGCAAAACACCTAAAAACTGATCACCATGAGATGTATGTCACACCTGATCAGGCACTGGATGTGGTTGAACAGTTGCCGCATATTTACGATGAGCCATTTGCAGATTCGTCGCAGATTCCCACCTACCTAGTGTGCAAGCTGGCTCAGGAGCAAGTTAAAGTCGTTCTGACTGGAGACGGTGGCGATGAACAAATGGCCGGCTACCGACGCTACAGAAGCGGCCTGAATCAATGGCGCGATGTGCAACGTATACCACAGGGCGCAAGGAGCATTGCCCGCCCAATTGCAGATGCCCTGGGCACAGGGAGTTGGCGCTACGCGAAGAGCTATGTGGGCAAAGGTGTCAACGTACCCCGCTGGACTCGCAAACTCGGAAAAATCAGCCAACGCTCCTGTAACTGGGCGGCCAATTCACCGCAGGAGATTCTGGCCAACAAATTCAATAAATGTCTGGCGGTAGATCAATTTGTAGCAGGGGCCGTAACGCCAGCAACGCCATTGTCCGACCCATCCTACTGGGCAGATGTTCAGGATCCACTGCTGGCTATGCTCCACTATGATTACACAGGCTATCTTCCAGACGACATTTTGGTCAAGGTTGACCGCGCCAGC
>JAPKBI010000356.1 GCA_028823475.1 Halioglobus sp.
GATGACAGTATCTCATAGCCTGAATAGGGGATGTGCCACTGCCGCGGCTGGGCTCAAATGAAGGAGTGCATTAAAGGTAATAATTATGCGTAGAGAATGTGAACAATGAGCTTAGATGTACGAGATTTTAGGAACGCTCTAGGGCGCTTCGCCACGGGTGTGACCCTTGTCACCGCTGTGTCAGACGCACAAAAGGCCCTGGGCATGACGGCGAATTCATTTTCGTCAGTGTCCCTGGATCCGCCGCTCGTTTTATGGTCACTGCAGAATAACTCTGACGTTTACGATGTCTTCGCCACACCACGGTTTTTCGCCATCAACGTATTGAGCAGTGAGCAGCAGAGCCACTCGAATCAGTATGCCAAGAAGGGCGAACACGAACTGGATCCTTCGCATTACCGGTTGGGTAAATATGGCGCGCCATTGATCCGTCACGCGCTGGTGACCTTCGAATGTGAGCTTCACGCAACCCACGACGGCGGAGATCATGTGATTATCGTTGGTTTGGTAAAGGATATGCATGAGCGACCAACGGGTGATCCTCTGCTATTTCATCAGGGCCGTTACGGAGAATTGCGCTAGTAAGGCTATCTCATTGCTCGATTAAGCCTTTATACTGTGCCGCTTGCATCAAATGAGTTAGTCCCCTATGAAATTCTGTACCAGCTGCGGTAACGCGGTCATCCTTAAAGTTCCCGCTGGAGACGACCGCGAGCGGTTTGTCTGTAGCAGCTGCGACTTTATCCATTATAGTAATCCCCATATCATTGTCGGCTGTGTGCCTGTCTATGAAGGCAAGGTGTTGCTGTGTAAGCGCGCCATTGAGCCGCGCAAAGGTTTCTGGACATTGCCTGCAGGCTTTATGGAAAATGGCGAAACGACTATGCAAGGTGCGACCCGGGAGACCTGGGAGGAGGCGAAGGCGCTAGTCACTAATGTCGATCTTTACCGCATCTTTGATGTACCTTATATAAGCCAAGTTTATATGTTTTATCGATGCGACCTGGAGGGCGGGGAGCACAGTGCAGGTCCTGAAAGCTTGGAGACCCAATTGTATGCTGAGGCTGATATCCCCTGGGATAACATTGCGTTTCAAGTGGTGTCAGACACCCTTAAAGAATACTTTTCTGATGCCGCATCGGGGCATTTCCCCGTGCGTGTATCGGCTATAGATCATCGCGCGAAGCGTAGCTGACGTTCTACTACGCGATCATTACCGCGTCTTATGCATGCTACGCATTTTGCATTGTAGTGAGATAAAGGAGGAATAACTCATGGCATTTCCAAAAGTTGGTGGGGTGGCCCCTGCGTTTACCCTGTTGGATCAAGAGGGCAAAAAGGTCAGCCTAAAAGACTTCAAGGGTAAGAAGAATGTCGCTCTGTACTTTTATCCCAAAGCGATGACGCCAGGATGCACGGTTCAGGCCTGTGGTATCCGCGACAGTAAGAGTGCGCTTGCCAACATTGACACTGTGGTGTTGGGAGTGAGCCCGGACCCTGTTGCAAAGCTGGGCCGGTTTATCGAAAAACAGGATCTTAATTTTACCCTGCTTTCTGACGAGGATCACGCCATCACCGAAAAATACGGTGCATGGGACCTTAAAAAGTTCATGGGCCGCGAGTTCATGGGTGTGTTGCGCACCACCTTCATCATTGGCAAGGATGGACGCATAAAACATGTGATGAGCAAGGTGAAAACCAAATCCCACCATGACGACGTTATTACGCTGATCACGGAGTTAGGGCTGTAGCCCTCATGTTATGTTGAACTATTTATTTGATGATGCGCCCGACTCGGGTGAGCTTCGCGAAATTGTACCAGGCGTGCTGTGGCTGCGTATGCCACTGCCTATGGCACTAGATCACATCAATCTTTATCTGCTCGAAGATACGGATGGCTGGTGGCTAATCGATACCGGTATTGCAATTGGCCCAACTCAGGAACTGTGGGAAAAGGTGTTTGAGCGGCATCTGAATGGCAAGCCGGTGAAGGCGGTGGTGTCGACACACTACCATCCTGACCATATTGGCATGGCAGGTTGGCTGTGCGAAAAGTGGCAGGTTCCTTTCTATATGACCGAGGCTGAATACTTCACTGGTCTATCCTTTTCCAGAACCACGAATGAGCATTTCAGCTGGGCAACAGAACGCCACCTCACACGTTCCGGATACACCCCAGATCAGATTGTAAAATCACGCAAGCATTTTGGTGGGTTCGGACCCTACATCACGCCCATGCCTACGTCTTACCGACGCATGGTTGACGGCGGGTTTTTGACCATTAATGGTAACCGTTGGCAGGTAATAATAGGAAGGGGGCACTCACCGGAGCATGCCTGTTTGTACAACAGTGCACTCAATATTCTGATCTCTGGTGATCAGGTGATCCCTAGAATTACCTCCAATATCAGTGTCTCGGGCTCCGAGCCAGAAGGCAATCCGCTGAAGGAGTGGCTCAGATCGCTGGAGCATTTTCTCGAGGTACTGCCAGACGACACCCTCGTGCTGCCGGCGCACAATACGCCATTTTACGGTTTGCATGAGCGGCTGCGGTACTTGATCGAGCACCACGAGGAGCATTTATTGGCGTTGGAAGAGGCGTGTTTGAGTAATCCGGCCAGCGCGATGGAGCTGCTGCCGGTGATGTTTAAGCGCAAACTCGATGATCATAATCTCGGTTTGGCACTGGGGGAGTGTATTGCGCACCTCAATTACCTGCACCACCGGGGCCAGATTGAGCGAACAGTCGACGAGCTAGGCTGTTATCGCTATGCCTCGGTCGATTCAACGTTGCCCATGCGTCTTCGAAAACAGCGCCATGACGCTGATGATGCAGCACCCATGCAAGTATAAATACTAAATATAATCAATGAGTTATGTGATAAATATAATGTTGAAAACAGCATATAGACTCACACCGCTAGCCGCATCAGGGAGGAATTAAGCGTCATGCCAATGCCAAAGGATATTGGAGTCATCGATTTAATGCTCGCCATACCCGGC
>JAPKBI010000357.1 GCA_028823475.1 Halioglobus sp.
CAAATAGCATTAGACCCTGACATTGGTGGAGTATCTTCGGGCTCCATGATGATCCATGCGGCGTCAGCTTCAGGATGTTTAGGTGGCACGAGTAGATTAACATGGCGAAATACGCCACCACGAGGTTCATTTAGCATGAAATTTCGCAGTGTATTGTCTTCAGCTATCCATTTTCGCTGATCCCAAATGGTATCTCCAGGTGGAGGGGAAACCCCTCCAACAATGACATCCCCGACCTCACCCTCAGCGTGGCAGGATACAACGTGTATGATTTTTGTACTGCGCATTGATATTTTTACCTTATATTTGCTCCACTATTTTTGTTTGTTTTTCAAAAATTGGATCCAATATATAATATGCAATATAGTGTATCTAATAGATAATATCCAATAAATACGATTGAATGATAAAATGCTAAGACAATGACAAACGGTGTACGTTGAGTTTGACAGTAAAAATTTAACCCGGGGCAATAGCATGAGTTTCAAACCTGTTGATGTGGCTCAATCCAAATCTGCAACAACCATCGTTTTCGATGCCCTACGTCGGGCTATTATCATCGGAGAGCTAGATGACGGTGCGGCATTGAGACAGGACGAGATCGCAAAAGCATTCAATACCAGCCGCATTCCAGTACGAGAGGCCATCGCCCGTCTGGAACAGCTAGGGCTTGTCGAAACACGTCGTTATAAGGGGGCTGTAGTTGCCGCGATCAGCATTGAGGATATCGATGAGATTTTTGATCTGCGTGCCACCGTTGAAAGTGATGCGATAAGGCGCTCTATTTTGAGTAAGCAGGGGAAGAATTCTGACCAGGTACGGTCCTACCATCGCGCTTTTGGCGAGGCTATGATTCCAGAAGAGTGGAGTGATTTAAATCGAAAATTCCATTGCAGTATGTACGATGCCGAGGGATCACCCAATTACATAAGCGTTATCAATGGACTGCTCGATCGTTTAGACCGTTATTTACGGGCTCAGCTTTCCCTAACTGATGGTATGGATCTTGCGACACGTGAACATGCGTTAATTCTAGAGGCATACGAAGCTGGAGATGCAGAACGAGCAGCGAAACTCACCTACGATCATGTACAAGGTGCAAAAGCGTCATTAATCAATTATCTGAAATCTAAGAGAGTATAGTAATGAGCGCTAACTACATTACATACGACAGTGCTATCCACTTGGTCACCTGGAAAGGCGCAGTTGCAGCTATACGTGAGGGGCACAGCCTCCCAAAAGCACAAATCGGTGATCTTTTCCTCGGCCCCAAGACAGCCACCCTATTGAATCGCGCGGCTTACATAGAGGGCCTTGGATACGGCGTTAAAGCAGTGACTGTAATGGACGCTAATTCAAGTAAAGGCCTACCCACAATTCAGGGTGGCATGATGGTTTACGATCCAGTGAACGGTGCGCTCAATGCCATTATCGACAGTAAGTTAGTGACCGAACTGAAAACGGCAGCAGACTCAGTTCTTGGGGCTCAGTTATTAGCGCGCAAGAACAGCAAAACAATGCTAATTGTGGGCGCGGGTGTTGTTGCTGAAAGCCTTGTACGGGCCTACCACGAGACATTTCCTTCACTAGAAACCATTTCTATCTGGGCCAGACGCACCGACCAAGCGAAAAGTCTCGTAGCGCGGTTGGTTGATTTGAAGGTGAACCTTGTCGTAGCTGAAAACCTGGCTGAAGCTGCAGCCCAGAGTGACATTATTAGTTCAGCAACAATGGCACGTGAACCCGTGCTAAAAGGTGAGTGGATCTCTCCAGGTACACATATTGACCTTATCGGGGCGTACAAAGCGGATATGCGTGAGGCAGATGACGTGTTGATTTCAAAAGGATCGATCTATGTCGACAGCCGCGAAACCACACTTCATCATATTGGCGAATTGATGATACCCCTTGCTTCTGGTGTGATCCTGGAAACAGATATCAAAGGCGACTTTTATGACCTCACTGTTGGAGAACAGTCTGCTCGAACGTCAGATAATGAAATCACAGTATTTAAAAATGGTGGTGGTGCCCATCTGGACCTAATGATTGCTGACTATATTGCACGTGTCGTCAGTATTGACGCATGATATCTACAGAATATCCCTCAATAGAATTGCCAGCAATCCTCGTTCAAGCTAGCGCCGAAGGAAAGGTGTTGTATTGTGAAGAGGGGATAAGTTTTTGGGGTGGGGTTGATCCCAATACGGGAGTCATCATCGACACCCATCATCCTAATCATGGCACTTCACTAGCAGGCCGCATTCTAATGATGCCTACCTCTCGTGGTTCCTGCAGTGGCAGCGGCGTGTTAGTTGAGTTAGCAAGAAACGCAAAGGCCCCCTCTGCCCTGGTGTTTCGTGAGTCTGAAGACATTCTCACCCTTGGTGCCATGATTGCACAACAACTCTTTGATAAGCCTATTACGGTTTTGAGACTGCCAAATGAAGCGTTCGAGAACTTATCGGCTGCTCGTTATGCCCGTATTTCTGGTCACACACTTGAGTTTGACGGGCAGAGCATCCCTCTCTCACAGCTGAGTGTGGATGGACTGACCTTAACTGACCATGATAGAGACATGCTTCAAGGAACTGAGGGAACTGCATTAAAAGTAGCGATGGAAATTTTGTGCCTTATTGCCGCAGCGCAGGGGGCCAGTAAATTGATAGATGTTTCTAGGGCGCATATTGACGGCTGTATTTTGGCTCATGATGCCAATCTCGATTTCGCAGAGATGATGGCAAACATGGGGGCTAAAACCCGCATTCCTACAACCATGAACGCCATCTCAGTGGATAGGGAGAATTGGCAAACACAAGGTGTCTCATCTGATTTTGGTCAGAAGGCAAGCCGCTTGGCAGACGCCTATGTGAAAATGGGTGCGCGCCCTACTTTTACCTGTGCACCCTATTTACTTGAAGAGCCGCCCTCCGAGGGAGAATCGATTGGTTGGTCCGAATCTAATGCAGTCATTTACGCCAATTCGGTACTGGGCGC
>JAPKBI010000358.1 GCA_028823475.1 Halioglobus sp.
GATCTGCGGTAAATACGACGCCAGCGGCCCTGGCGTTCACCATCGCTTGCACCACGACATTCATTGTGGCGCTGTCACTGCCCGTCTGGTCCTGCAGATAACTGCGGGCATGTTCATTCGAGACGGAGGCCACGCAGCACTGAATGGCTGCTCGCAATTCCTCCGGACCCCGCACATTCAACACGGTGTCGTACTGACCGGCAAACGATGCGTCAGTGCCATCCTCACCCAGAGCCGACGAGCGCACAGCGACTGCCTCCTGGCCTAGATCGCGATAAGCCTGGTCGAGCCTGTCAGGAAAGACGTCAGCACAAGCATTGCGCAGCACAAAGGCAGGCGGCACAGGCAAGCCCATCGCTAACAATCTCGCAAGTCCATAGGCCTTCCCGCCGGCACTGGCGTCAGTTATCTCTGTCAGTGTGCAAATTTCAGTCGTCACGATAGTTATGGCCTCAAGTTCGAAGGGTATAGTTTCACTAAAAAAGGAGGAGCCTTATCAGCTGCGTCCCATCAAAGCGGCTTCCGCCACTAGTATCTGATTGACAACCGGATGAGCTTTTACTCTTCCTATAAAGTCGGAAAAAACAGGCCAGCGTGCGCTATCAATTTCGTAGCCGGCGTAGCCAGCGTTCACAAAAGGACTCATCAGACTGATATCTGCGATCATAAAATCGCCAAAAATAAAGCCTTCTGCAGGCACTTCAGCCTCGAGATAATCAAGAATAGGCGGCAGCTGCTTGTCGATGATTTTTTTAACCAGTTCCTCATCCGCCTCCTGCTTGAGCACCATCGGACGCATAAAGCGTTGGAAAAAAATCCCCGCTGCCAGTTCCGCCACTCGGGTACCCCCTAACTCCTCATACCAGCGAGCCTTCGCCTTATCGACAGCGTTATCGGGATACAATGCTGTCCGAGGATAAGCGTCCTCGAGATACTCACAAATAACGGTTGAGTCACAAATCGTAAGTTCTCCGTCCTGCAGTGCCGGTATCTTTTCCAACGGATTGATATTCCGATACACCGGATCCCTAGTGAACGGAATTTGCTGAATTTGATCGAAAGGCAGCTCCTTGAGTGCCAATGCAACCAATACTTTGCGCACAAACGGCGACGCAGACGCTCCGTGCAAAATAATCATACGACTCCTCCATCTTCCACAGGGTCCACCCCCTGTGGCAAGGTTTGCCCAATATGATCTGACGTGAAGCGCTTGCCCGGCATCTGCTGGAACTGCTTTTCATATTGCATCGAAACTGAAATTATCGTACTCCTTTTAAGATTTTTAAAGAATTAAATATGGGGTTCTGAGTGCATGATCCGTCTATTTAAATTTTAGCACCGTGTCCGTCAGGGGTCTCAGACGTAAGTTGATAAAATCTATTATGAAGTTCTGATAAACACGCCAAGGCAGCTTTTTACCTTGCTTTGGAAACTCCTCCGCAGCCCGCAAGATATAGCCCGAGCTAAAATCAAGCATTGGCTCCTCTTCAAGCCCGGCAGAAGCAACCTTAGGCACCGCCATCGTGGTTCCCGTCTTTCGCATATGATTTAGCAGACGACAGACATACTGACCCGTGAGGTCGGACTTGAGTGTCCAAGAGGCATTTGTGTAGCCAAATACCTGCACAAGATTAGGGATATTAGACAACATCATTCCCCGATAGACATAGAGTTTAGAAGGATCCACAACCGCCCCGTCGACAATTAATGTTGTGCCTCCTATAAACTTCATCGTCAAACCTGTGGCTAACACGATAATATCGGCGTCAAGATGCCTGCCGGATTTAAGGGCAATCCCCGTTTGCGTGAAATGATCTACAGTGTCAGTGACCACCTCCGCGCGCTTTTCAGCAATAGCCGCAAACAAATCTCCCTCGGGTACTGCGCAAAGACGTTGGTCCCACGGATCATAATTCGGGGTGAAGTGTGTTTTGATGTCGTAGTCATCACCGAGCGCTTCGCGCACCTGACCCAGCAACAGATTCTTCACCATCTGCGGCCGCTTACGAGAAAGATTGAATACCCCTATCTGTAGCAAGATACGCTTCCACCGAATGATGCGGTACAACCACGAGGCGGGCAGAACGCCGCTTAAACGCGTTGACCATGAATCCTGTTCCGGAACCGAAGCAATATAGGTAGGGGAGCGCTGTAACATAATAGTCTGCGCGGCCGTTTTAGCCAGCTCAGGCACCAATGTGACGGCCGTGGCGCCACTGCCAATAACGATGATTTTCTTTGACGTATAGTCCAAATCTTCAGGCCAATGCTGAGTATGAATCACCGATCCTTTAAAATCAGCACGACCGGAAAATTCTGGCGTATGACCTTGCTCATAGTCGTAATACCCTCCGCACATCATAAGAAAACGGCACTCGAACTCGATAATGCCATCCACATCGGGACACTGAACATTTACCGTCCATGTCGAGGACTCAGACGACCAGCTGGCACTTACTACCTTATGGTTATAACAGATGTGTTGGTCCACGCCAGTTTCAGCGGCTGTCTCTTGGAGGTATTTCAGTATTGAGGGACCGTCGGCGAGTGACTTAGTCTCTAGCCAGGGCTTAAAGGTGTAACCCAGTGTGTACATGTCACTGTCGGAGCGTATTCCGGGATACCTGAATAAATCCCAAGTGCCTCCAAGACTGTCTCTGGATTCTAGCAGGGCGAAAGTGCGATCGGGGCAGTCACGCTGCAGATGTCGAGCACTGCCGATACCGGACAGCCCTGCACCCACTATCACTACATCCACAAAGTTGGTACTACTCATAACACGATTCTCTCTGAACCCAGCAGAGCCTTAGCCACTGAGTAATTGCGCGGTGTACTCTGAACCATTATGCAGCCGCGTTCAATCCTTGGGCACGGTAACATCCGTGATTGGCCTTAAGTGGCCAGTCCGATAGCGCGATCAATTACCCTGCAGGCGTTTTTGCCACACACACAAACCCTGTGTATTGAGCTGCAAGTCAAACGC
>JAPKBI010000359.1 GCA_028823475.1 Halioglobus sp.
CAATGAGTAAAATTAATCATGTCTGACGCTTTTTCTGATCTTGAGCAACAGCTCCAGCACGCTGGTGCCGCCCTGCAGGCAACGGCACTGCTGATTGACACCGCGCTGTCGGCATTGAAGTTGCTAACCCTAGACGGAGAACGGGTTTCTCCTGCAAAACTGGATGAACACCAGTTGGCCTCATACGAGCTATCCGTAAGTTGGTCGGAATGCACCGCAGCTCGATTTCTCACGGCGCATGCCCTGCAACTCGCCGCGCGTTCAGTGTCCGCGAATACACTGACAATACAGCTGTCTAACCTGTTTTGTGCCGAGGCCATAACCAATACGGTGAACCGTTTGCGAGCGCGCCCTGCAGACTACGGCCTGACGCACGCAGACATTATCACCGATCCGGTTGCAGAGGAGTTTCTATCGAAGCAGCTCGCAGCTAAAAATATTGCAACGATTGGTCAGGCCATATTAGATCGAGATGGCGACCTAGGACCGGATCTCCTCACCGAATATCACACCATCATGCGCGATACTTTCCGTCGGTTTTCCGACGATGTCGTTGCGCCGCTGGCTGAATCCATTCACCGCGAGGATCTTATCATTCCAGAGGCTATTCTGGAGCCGCTAAAAGAAATGGGTATGTTTGGCTTGTCTATCCCAGCCAAATATGGAGGCCTGCAGGAGGACGATAAAGAAGACACTCTCGGTATGATTGTGGTCACCGAGGAATTATCTCGCGGATCAATTGGTGCTGCTGGCAGCCTTATTACGAGACCGGAAATTCTTGCGCGCGCGCTACTCAAGGGCGGCACCGAAGAACAGAAGCAATACTGGTTGCCGCAACTAGCCGTCGGAGACCCGCTGTGCGCCGTTGCTGTTACGGAGCCCAACTACGGCTCTGATGTGGCAGGTGTGCGCCTCAAGGCTACTGCGACCGAGGACGGTTGGTTGTTGAATGGCGCCAAGACCTGGTGTACTTTTGGGGGCAAGGCTGGGTTGCTGTTGGTCCTTGCGCGGACTAATCCTGACATGACTCTCGGGCATCGTGGTCTGTCTATGTTTCTGGTGGAGAAGCCCTCGAGCGATGGCCACCACTTTGAGGTCTCCTCTGCAGCGGGCGGCAAACTGACCGGGCGCGCCATTGCGACTATCGGCTACCGAGGAATGCACTCCTTCGAACTTTTTTTCGATGACCTCTATGTTCCCAAGGAGAATATGCTGGGAGGCGCTGGCGGTGAAGGAAAGGGCTTTTATTACGCAATGGCAGGATTTTCTGGAGGGCGCATCCAAACCGCGGCCCGCGCTGTAGGTGTTATGCGTGCCGCGTTCGAAAAATCTATTTCCTACTCGAAAGACCGTGTTGTCTTTGGCAAGTCGATCGCACAATATCAACTGACTCAGGTTAAACTAGCGCGTATGGCTTCACTGGTACTTGCCTGTCGCCAGATCACCTATGAGGTTGCACACTTGATGGATTCCGGCGCTGGTGACATGGAAGCCAGCGCAGCTAAGCTGTTCGCAGGCAGGGCTGCCGAGTGGCTGACACGAGAAGCCTTACAGATTCACGGCGGTATGGGCTATGCTGAGGAGACTCCCGTCAGTCGTTATTTTGCCGACGCTCGTGTTTTGTCTATTTTTGAAGGTGCAGAAGAAACACTGGCTCTGAAGGTGATCGGAAGATCACTGGTGGAAAACGCAGACTAAGGAGATCGAGCATGAGTGTTTCTTTTACGCTGACATCTCAGGCGGAAATTTCCTGCGATGTGCCGATCGACCTGGAAAAAACGCGTCAGCCACAGTACGGCCGCTACCTCGATGAACTCGAGCCAGGCCAAGTCTTTGAACACCCACGCGGCTTTACTTTTACGACCACTAACATGCTGGAGTTTGCCCGCACTTTTATGCAGGCTAATCCGCTGTACCTCAACAGCCAATATACTCGCGAGGTCGGTTTTCCAGACCTGCTGGCCAGCCCACAGATGGTATTCAATGTCACTCTATCGTTGGGCGTCCAAAATGATTCTGAAAAAGCCATCGCTAACCTAGGATACTATCAGGTCCAGTTTCTCAGGCCAGTCTACCCGGGCGATACCCTGCGCGCGTTTACCAAAGTGTTGGAAAGAAAAGACCGTGGGCCGGATAAACCTGGCATTACACTGATTCGTACCGTTGGAGTTAATCAAAATGACGCTGTGGTGCTGCAATATGATCGTAAGATTATGGTTGGGTGGCGCGGGGATCGCCTGCCTACAACACCTGCGCCGAAGGTCGCTGTCGAATTTCCCGGTGATCAAGCAGCGTTGGTTGAGCTGCCATTAGCCGGCGGTAGCGTCGCTCCGGGACTCACCGGGCCAAACACCTACTTCGAAGACTTTGCGCCTGGCGATATCATCGTACATGCCAATGGTCGCACTATTACAGAAGAGCACATGGCATTGACCTATGCGGTTGGCAACAGTCACCCGCTGCATTTTGATCGCATTTTCTCCAGTGCCTTATCCGGGAAAATGAGCGGCGAACCTATCGTTTATGGTGGGCTTGTATTTGCCTGGCTTGAGGGGTTAGCCAGTCGAGATGTTAGTGAGCATGCCGTATGGGAGTTGGGTTTTACCGAGGGCTATCACACACAGCCTGCGTTCGCAGGCGACACGATTGGAGCCCTGTCCCGTATCCTCGCCGTGGAGGATATTCCGGGAGTAGCTGCCTATGGCCTGGTCACCCTGCAATTGATTGGTGTTAAAAATATTTCCGCCGCAGAAGCACTTAAAAAGCACGGCGCAGACCTCTTTTTGAAGGAGGATGCAAAACGCACTCTCGGCAAAGAAAAGATTACCGATAAAATTTTTGAAATCGAGCGCCGCCTCTTAGTTATGCGTCGCTCCTGCTGAGGACTGTTATCGTGAGCCAGGACACTGTAAAACGGGACCGACCGTGGTTGATGCGAACCTACTCAGGGCATTCTTCGGCGCAAGCTTCCAATG
>JAPKBI010000360.1 GCA_028823475.1 Halioglobus sp.
TTGTCGATGCCGGCATCAAGAACATCTGGCTGACCGATTCCAATTTTGGCGCATTGCGCGAGGACGTAGAAAAGGCAAAGGCGCTGTGCGAAATAAAGCAGCGCACCGGTCTGCCTCACACATTTGCAACTTCCTGGTCCAAAAAGCACGGGCCCCGATCACAGGAAATTGTATTGCTGCTGCATGAAAACAACTTGTTGCCGCATTACCATTTGGCGCTGCAGACATTAACACCGCTGGCGTTGGAGCTGTGCCACCGCACTAATATGGACGCTAATAAATACGAGCCCATTGCGCGCGAGATGGCGAAAGCCCGCGTACCGATTGCCTGTGAACTGATCTGGGGATTAATCGGTGACAATCTGACCAGTTTTGAGACCAATCTCGATCGACTCTTTGCGGTCTTTCCCACCATTAATATTTTCGGATACACCCTGCTGCCGGGCACCGAGTTCTACGGCAAGCGTGAGGAATACCAGATAGAAACCTTGCCGGTGGCGGGCTATGGCAAGGCCAAGGGAGAGTACGTCGTGGGTTGCATGAGCTTCCCTATCGAAGAAGGTCTGGAAGGCTACTTCCTGATCACGGCTCATCTGTTAATGAGCCGCGGTTATATGATACCTCTCACCCTGCGCTATCTGGCCTTGAGTGAGGCCGTGCCAGTAGCGGGGATGATGCGTTCAATGCTGCACGCCTTGTGTGCAGAATTCAGCGAAGAAATCCCTGGCCTCAATGCTGCTGACAAGATGGGTGTTTATGAATTTCGTGAGGAGCTATTCGTTACCTCCTTTACGTATCCCGAGCGCACCTATCAATGCGTGCAGCGCGTGGCATTGCAGTGGATTGAAGATCACATGGATAATAACGTGGAAGCGGCGAGCTTAAAGCACCGCGTCACTCAGTTGCTAGAACTGGACCAAGCCTTTGCTCCTCACACTGGCGCCACCCGCGACGTTACCGTCCACTTCAATTTTGATGCTGATGAGGTGATGGACACACTGGAAGGTATGGATTTTCCCGCTGCGGCTTTGTTTGCTGAGCAAGCCACTGAAATCGGAATACATATTCCTGGCGGCGTTGGTGACATCATCAAGGATCCGGATGGGGGCGTGTGGATTCACGCGGAGCGATCCACCAGCAAAGCCGAGCACGCTGCTAAATTACAACCAGTGACGGTTCAGGCTTTAGCGATGCCTGCCTAAAGCGTTACAGATGGAATCGTCCCCATGATGACGGTAACCACTATACGGCACGTATAAATAGAGTCGCTAGGCAGAATTTTTTGAGCCGATTTTGCCAGGCGTTTATTCAAGTATATCCAACGCCATTGCCTCAGCGACCTTGATGCCATCTATAGCCGCTGACAATATACCGCCCGCATAACCGGCACCCTCCCCGGCCGGATACAAGCCACGAGTGTTTGTACTCTGGCAGTCCTCGCCACGCCTAATACAGATGGGAGATGAGCTTCGAGTTTCGATGCCGGTCAGCACCGCGTCTGACCTAGAAAAGCCTTTTATCTGCCTGTCGAACGCCGGAATCGCCTCACGAATCGCTGCAATCGCAAATTCTGGTAATGCCTCGGACAAATCAGTCAATGTCACACCCGGCTGATAGGATGGCACCACGCTACCCAATGCTTTAGAGGGCTGACCCTGGAGAAAGTCACCGACCAGCTGTGCCGGCGCATTGTAATTCTCGCCGCCCATTTTATAGGCCAGCGATTCCAGTTCACGCTGTAGGTCGATGCCCGCAAAAATATTGTCCGGGTAATCTTCATCCGGGTTTATGCCGACGACAATCGCTGAATTGGCATTGCGCTCGTTACGTGAATACTGTGACATTCCATTAGTCACTACACGACCCTCTTCCGAGGTTGCCGCAACAACCGTACCGCCAGGACACATACAAAAGCTGTATACCGTGCGGCCATTATCACAATGATGTACCAACTTGTAATCTGCCGCCCCCAATATCGGATTACCGGCGTATTCACCAAAACGTGCCTGATCAATTATCGACTGCGGATGTTCGATACGAAAGCCTATGGAGAATGGCTTGGCTTCGATGTAGACACCCTGGTCCGACAACATTTGAAAGGTGTCGCGAGCGCTATGTCCTATCGCTAGCACAATGTGTTTACTCAACAAGGTCTCACCACTGCCAGTGGTGAGACCTGTTACCTGGCCAGAACCATCGACATCTTCTTCACGCAACAGTGATTCCACTTTCACCTCGAAGCGCACCTCTCCTCCCAAGCGAATGATTTCTGCGCGCATCTTCTCAACCATCGTCACCAACTTGAAGGTGCCGATGTGTGGCTTGCTCACAAACAGAATTTCTTGCGGTGCGCCGGCCTGCACAAACTCGGAAAGTACCTTGCGCCCCAAATGGCGGCGGTCCTTAACCTGACTGTAAAGCTTGCCGTCAGAAAAGGTGCCGGCACCGCCCTCACCAAATTGCACATTGGATTCGGTATTAAGCTTGCGTTTGCGCCACAGCGCCCAGGTGTCCTGCGTGCGTTGACGTACTTCTCGCCCTCGCTCCAGCACAATCGGTTTGAGGCCCATCTGGGCGAGCAACAGTGCCGTCAAAATACCGCAGGGACCAAAGCCAATAACAATAGGCCTCTGCTGCTCTGCCTGCGGAAAATGCGGACCCGCCTGCGCGACGAAACGATAATCCGTGTCCGGGCTAGGGCCGATACGGGAGTCATTTTTAAACTGCTCCAATAGCTGCTGCTCTGGCACCTCGCACAGCTCGACATCCAATTGATAAATCAGCAGAATATTGGCTTTTTTACGCGCATCATAGCTGCGCTTGAAAACACTAAAATCGCAGACGTCCTCCTTATTAATACCCAGTCGCTCGGCGATAGCCCCCGTCAGATCATCAGAGTCATGATCGAGCGGGAGTTTTATTTCATTTAGTCTGAGCATGGCAGAAGGTTTACTTCATAAAGTTGCGGCTGAAC
>JAPKBI010000361.1 GCA_028823475.1 Halioglobus sp.
CTATGGAGGAGCTGGTAGAGGCCGATATTCGCGCATGGGCAAGCCAGCTACACCGTCGAGGTCTGGCCGGTGGCAGCATTCAGCGCAGCCTCTCCGCCACCCGCTCGTATTTTAACTTTCTCGGGCGTGAAAATGGCGTACTACGCAATCCGGCGACCAGCGTGCAGGCTCCTCGCAAGCCCCGCAAACTACCCAAAACTCTGGATGCAGATCAGGTAGACAAATACCTAGTCTTCGAGTCAGAAACAGCGGTCGCATGTCGCGACAGCGCGATGGCAGAATTGTTTTACTCCTCGGGGCTGCGCCTGGCGGAATTGGCCGCAGTGAATGTCAACGACATAGACCCACAATCAAAACTGTTGACTGTAACCGGCAAGGGTAGAAAAACGCGAACCGTCCCGGTAGGCTCCACGGCGCTGCAAGCCATTGCGCGCTGGCTGGAACTTCGCCCATTAGACACTGCAGAGACGGCTGACCCTGGTGCGCTCTTTACCAGTAATCGCGGCTGCCGCATCAGTGTGCGCAATATTCAGGCGCGGTTGAAGCTTCAGGGTCGCAAATCCGGCATGCACCAGGACATACATCCTCATATGTTGCGCCACTCGTTTGCCAGTCACATGCTGGAGTCCAGTGGCGACCTGCGAGCCGTCCAAGAACTACTGGGGCATGCAAACATTTCTACCACACAGATTTACACTCATCTCGACTTTCAGCACCTCGCCAAGGTGTACGATGCATCGCACCCGCGGGCCAAACGTCGCAAGGATGACTAGGATGCCCATTTCCGTCATCACCTTCGACCTAGATAACACCTTATGGGATGTCGAACCTGTTCTCATCAAGGCGGAGCAAGTACAACAGCAGTGGCTGCTGCAACACCGCCCTGGTGCTGTAGCTGCTTTCGACCACGAGGCCCTATTCGAGTTTAAAAAATCCGTCTGGAAACGCCACCCTGAGCTATTGCATCACATCAGCCAAATGCGCACTCAAATGCTCTTTGAGCTACAAATTGCCGGAGGTTACTCCGAAGAAGAAGCACGCATCGGCGCGCAACAGGCATTTGACGCATTTTTAGTGGCGCGGCATAAGGTAGTGTTGTACGAGGAAGCCTTGGATGTGCTGGAGATACTGGCACAACGCTACACGCTAGGCGCACTGACTAATGGTAATGCTGACATCTATAAGACCGCTGCCGCCGACTATTTTGATTTCGCATTTTCGGCAGAAGACACAGGCGCCAGCAAGCCTCATCCCGCCATGTTCCGAGCCGCAATAGAACACACGGGCGTTGCCGCTGAGCAGATTATTCACGTGGGTGATGACCCTGAACATGATATTCGGGGTGCCCGCGACATGGGCATGTGCACGGTGTGGGTGAATACCCAACAGAAAGCTTGGCCCGATGGGGACAGGGCGGACAGCGAGATCGTGAACTTGCGGCAGTTACCCGAAGCCGTTAATCGTATTGTTGACGCCCGCTAGGGGCGCCGAGCACTATCGCTAGCTCTTGAGAATATTCTTTTTGGTTCGCTTATATTCACTCTCGGTAATCACGCCCTGATCGAGGGCTTTCTTCAGGTCTAGTAACTGCTGCCCCTGAGTCCCCGTGTTCTCAACCTTGGTTGTGGTGGATCCGCCGCCGCATGCCGACACACTCATGGTGAGCGCTACAATACTGGACGCGATAAGTAATTTTTTATACATGTTGGATCTTCCTCAAAATTTATTGCCGTTGGGAACTTGCTCTACTGCCACAACAGTAACACGCAGAGCTTAATTAACCGATCTCATTATAGCGCAGGTTCCCTCGGGTATAACAAAAAAGGGACCCGAAGGCCCCCCAAAAAAAACGCATCGCAAAATCTGCCCGCAGAGGCTGTCGTTATTAGCGCCCGCTGCCGCTGGCACCGACAAATTCAGGGTAGGCTTCCATGCCACACTCTGACATATCCACACCCTCGTATTCTTCCTGCTCGCTGACACGGATACCCATGACCGCTTTTAGAATACCCCAAACTATCAGGCTAGTACCAAAGACCCAGGCGAAAATCGTCGCAGCACCGATAAGCTGGCCGCTGAATGATGAATTCTCGTTGGTAAGCGGGACCAATAGCAACCCCAGCAGGCCAACCACACCGTGCACTGAAATCGCACCGACAGGATCATCAATCTTCAGCTTGTCCAGTGTAACAATGGCGAATACCACCAGCACACCGCCAAGACCACCGAATAATGTAGCCTGCAAAGCAGTAGGCGTCGATGGCTCGGCAGTAATAGCGACCAAGCCGGCTAGCGCGCCGTTAAGCGCCATCGTCAGATCTGCCTTTCCAAACATAATCCGAGCGAAAATCATCGCTGCGATAAGACCACCGGCTGCTGCGGCATTGGTGTTCATGAACACCACTGCAACAGCGTTGGCACTGTCGACACTCGCGGTTGCCAGCACAGAGCCGCCATTAAAGCCGAACCAGCCCATCCAGAGGATGAAGGTTCCTAACGTTGCCATAGGCAGGTTGGCGCCGGGGATCGGCTTGACCGAGCCGTCTGCACCGTATTTGCCTTTTCGCGCGCCCAGTAGAAGCACACCAGCAAGGGCAGCAGACGCTCCAGCCATGTGCACGATGCCAGATCCAGCAAAGTCAGAGAAGCCCAGATCGGCCAGTGTATACAGGCCGAAAACCGGCTGGCCGCCCCAGGTCCATGAGCCTTCCATCGGATAGATAAAGGCCGTCATGACGACCGCAAAGGCAAGGAATGCCCACAATTTCATGCGCTCGGCTACAGCCCCAGACACAATGGACATCGCCGTAGCGACGAATACTACCTGAAAGAAAAAATCAGCGGAAGGTGCATAGGCCGCGGGATCTTCCGCGCCCGTTACGCCATCTGAGACTATGCCATTGAGAAACAGAGTGAACTCATCACCACCGTACATAATGGAGTAACCGCAAATCATGTACATAGTAC
>JAPKBI010000362.1 GCA_028823475.1 Halioglobus sp.
CATCCGCCTTGTCTGCATGAATCAGAGAAGCATCCAGTTTCAATGCTGGCATAGCGACCCATTCCTTATCATCATAAGGACTATCGATCACTTTGATGTCAGGATTTTTGGTAATAACGTCTGTACCTAGACCAACTTCAGTAGGAATAAAAGGAATACCCCAACTCGCTGCGCGCAGACCCAACAGCATCATGCCCTCGTCAATCTCCATCACCTCGATAGAGCCGGACTGGCGAGCCTGACGAAAGTAAGGCTCCAGAGGGATAAAATCCAGCGAGACAAACGCGAACACAACCTTTTTAACCTTACCAGCCGCGCACAACATACCCACATCAGCGCCACCGTAGGAGACGACGGTAAGCTCCTTGAGGTTAGAGCGCAGAATTTCGCGCACCAGCGCCATTGGCTTGCGCCGCGGGCCCCAACCGCCAATGCCAATGGTCATGCCATCTTTGAGTTGCGCAACGACTTCTGTCGCGGTCATTTGCTTGTTCATCACGTTCTTCCTTTTCTAGCTAACGATCCGCGCCATGCGGTAGTCGTGTTTGATGAAATTAACACCGAGGGTACTGTGCGCACCGCGCACGCCTTCGACAACACTAATGCGTTGATGCACAAAATCCGCCAGGTGTTCTGCATTGCGCACCATGGTGATAGCAAGGATATCGGAACGCCCCAGCATCACGCCAACAAAACCCAATTCCGTGATGTCCGCCAACTGCTCAGCAACAGCTTTTGTCTGTCCACTGCGCTCGACCTCAATCCAAATATAGGCCAACGCGGCATCCTTAAAACGATCGATATTGGTGACCGCTGTGATGCGAATCAGCTTCTCTTCTTCCATACGCTTCACCCTGGCGCGCACAGTGCCCTCGGTCACACCCAGTCGATCGGCAATTTCGCGATTACTCACCCTCGCATCAAGCGACAACCGCTCGACAATGGCGAGGTCTGCTTCGTCAAGTTTATGCCGCATGGAAAGGCACCCAGTCGGGTTGATTCTTCAGTACATCCAATGCGAGCGCAGGGGTAAGGCGTCGCACGCCTGGAATAGCACCCAACTTGTCGGTGATCAATTCATTGAGGGCAGCCTGATCTTTGGACACCACAAGAATTTCAATATCCTGCGCACCGACAACCACGTTGACAGAAAATACTTCTGGGATAGCGGCCATTTCTCGCGCCACGACTTCTGGAGAACGCCCTTCGACCTGCACACCGATGGCCAGCAACATGCCGTAGCCCGCCGCTTCAGTGTCAGTCACCGCCACCACTCGCATGGTGTTGGACTCTTCCATGCGACGTACTCGCGCCCGCACCGTATTTTCTGCTATATCCAGTTCGCGCGCGATCGCACGATAGGCCATGCGTCCATCCTTGCGCAGTAATTGAATAATCGCCTGATCCGTATCGTCTAGGTCAATATGACGAGAGGGTGTGTTGGCAGATAGATCGTTCACCGCTCTGCCTCGGCGCTCTTTGCCAACGCTGCTTTATCCACCTTGCCACCGGCATTCATCGGGAGTTCGGACAGAAAAACGACTGAACGAGGCATTTTGTAGTTAGCCATGTGTGCACGCGACCACTCGATAACCGCAGCCTCATCTAATGGGTCGCCTGCGTCCTTCACCAGGAAAGCTTTGGCGACCTCGCCCATGCGCTCGTCGGATACGCCGATAACCGCCGCCCTAGCGATGCCAGGCATATTACACAAAATATTCTCGATTTCAGCGGGGTAGCAATTAAACCCCCCGACAATAAACATTTCCTTAATACGCCCGGTAATGCGAACGTAACCGTCCTCATCCATCACGCCGACGTCACCCGTTTTTAACCAGCCACCGGGGGTAAGCGCCTCTGCCGTTGCACCGGCATTGTTAAAATAATGGCGCATCACGTTGAAACCACGGACCCAGATTTCCCCATCAACACCGGCAGCAACAGGCTGCCCCTCTTTATCGACGCATTGGATTTCCGTTCCATCCATCGCGCGCCCGGAGCTATGAGAAATACGCTCTGCACTATCATCGGCTCGGCAAATGGACACCACCCCGCAGGTCTCAGTCAGTCCGTAGGCCGTCACCACGACTTCAAAACCCAGTTCCTCGCGCATCTGTCGCACCAATTCGACCGGCACTGGCGCCGCACCCGTCACGGCGAGACGTAAACTGGACAGGTCATAGTCTTTACGCCGCGGATGCGCGAGCAGAGACTGGTAGATGGTCGGCGGGCCAGGAATCATGGAAATTTTTTCGCGTTCGATCTGCGCCAGCACTGCATCAAGATCAAAACTGAGCACCGGTATCATGCGGGCACCGCGGATAATGGCCGACAACCAGCCAGCCTTGTAGCCAAAGGAATGAAAGAACGGATTGATAATCAGGTAATTGTCATTGCTGCACAGACCGACAGTCGCACTCCAGTTCTCGAAGGTACGAATGTTCTGGCCGTGCCCCGTCACCACACCTTTTGGGTTGCCGGTTGTGCCCGAAGTATAAAGAATGTCTAGCGTGTCATCGGGTGTCACAGCGGAGGCTCTGAGTGCGACCTCTTTCGCCGGGACAGCCTCTCCTGCTGCAAGAAAATCTTCCCACGACTGGCACGTCGCCGCCTCACCACTGAACAGCACCGTGCGTTCGAGTTCAGGGAGTGACTGGCCAGCCAGCATTTCGGGGTAGCGCATTCCAAGAAAATCACCCACAGTAAACAGCATTTTCGCCCCACTGGAACGAATGATGTAGGCTCCCTCAGAACCCTTATAGCGTGTATTCAAGGGGACCAGCACACCACCGATGCTCTGCGCGCCGATGGCCGCGATAATCCATTGATAGATATTGGGCGCCCAGATAGCAATGCGCTCACCTTTCTCAAGCCCTGCCGCGATGAAGGCCCGCGCCGCACTTATCCGAGCTGCATCCAGTTGCTCGTAGGTCAGCTGCACCTCGCCATCGATGATGGCA
>JAPKBI010000363.1 GCA_028823475.1 Halioglobus sp.
GATAAAGCTCACCCAAGCCAGCACGCCAGTATTTCGTAGCCACCTTGCGAAACCCCGGCCAGGCCAAAGTTTCCAGCATGTCACGCTGACTGAAGTCGGTTTTGCGGTAGCCCTCGCGGGCAAAAGCCAGCACGGCATTGGGGCCGCACTCTACTCCGCCATTGATCATGCGGGTGAAATGCACCCCCAGGAATGGAAAGGCTGGGTCGGGCACCGGATAGATCAAGTGACGTACCAGTCCTTGAGCTGCAGGCGTGAGTTTGTAGTACTCACCACGAAAGGGGATAATGCGCAAATCGAGAGCCGGTTTCGTAAACCTTGCCAGGCGATCTGAGTGTAGCCCTGTACAAGTAACTAACTGCCGACCCGTAAATCCTTTGCCATTAGCTGCCACCTCCACCCCGTTTGCATTCCGTCGGATTTCGGTCACCCGATGGTCACAGCGAATATCACCTCCCATCTGCAATACTTTTTCAGCATACTTCATGGCCACCGTTCGGTAGTCTACGATGCCGGTCTGCGGTACATGCAACCCCCGGATACCTGCACAGTGTGGTTCAATCTCCCGGATTTCCTCTGACGACAACATCTTCATCCCGATCAGGCCATTGGCAACCCCACGCTGATACAAATCCTCAAGTCGTGGCAATTCTTCCTCACAAGTTGCCACTACAATCTTGCCGCAGATTTCGTAGGCAATCGCTTCCCTGTCACAGAAATCGAGTAGTTGCCGGTAGCCCTCCATACAGTTCCGTGCCTTGAGCGAACCGGGCTTATAATACAAGCCAGAATGAATCACCCCGCTATTATGTCCCGACTGATGCATGGCAAGTTGCTGCTCCTTCTCCAGCAGCAACAGCCGTGTGCGAGGACGGCGCTCCAATATCCGCAAGGCGATGGCTAGCCCCACAATACCACCACCCACAATAATAAGATCGTGGCCGTCTTTCATGAAAAATACAATACAGGATCAGTGGTGATATTCATATATGTCATCAAGAATAGGATACTGGGTCAGAGTGACATTCCCTTGCCAAACTCTCAAACACCAATACATACGGTTTTCCCTTTATTATCGTTTTGTGATCCTTGCGCGGCCGACCAATTCTGCCGGGCACAAACGAAGCCACCAGAGTAAGTTCACCCAACCCCCTGCACCATGCCGCGAAAGCTAGAGCTACACTCGAGTAGCTGTTCGTATGTGCCTTGCGCCACCACCTGCCCGTGTTCCAGTTCCACAATCGTATCACAGCGCCGCACGGTGGTTAGCCGGTGGGCAATGAGCAGGATGGTGAGGTCGTTGCTAAGCCCTTCGATGGCGGCCATCACCGATTGTTCGGTGGCGTTGTCGAGGGCGCTAGTGGCTTCGTCGAACACCAGCACACTGGCCTGCTTGTAAAGAGCACGGGCGATGCCGATACGTTGGCGTTGACCACCGGAGAGACGGATGCCACGCTCTCCTACATAGGCCTGATATCCTTTCGGACTGTTTTCAATAAAATCCGCAATCTGTGCTTGACGTGCCACCTGCTGCACCCGATCCAGATCAATAGCCTCGGGCAATACACCGAAGGCGATGTTCTCGGCCAGAGTCGTATCGGCCAAGTAGATGCTCTGTGGCACGTGGGCGATGCTTCGCTGCCAGGCCCTGAGGCGGTTGCCGCTGATGGGCTGACCATCCACCAGAAATTCGCCTTCGGTTGGCGTCAGCAGCCCCATCAGCAGGTCCAGCGTAGTACTCTTGCCACCGCCGGTGCTGCCGACAAAACCCACCCGCGAGCCCTTAGGGATGGTCAGATTGAGGCCATCCAGCACCCAGGGGCCGTCGCCGGTATAACGGAAACGCGCAGCGTTGAAGCGGATAGCGTCCTGAAAGAGTAGCGGCGCGGGCGCGGGTTTCAGTAGCTCCGCTGGCAGGGGCTGATCAAGCAAGGCTATAGCATCGGACAGTGAGGCATGACTGCCGGTAATGACCGCCCAAGAGCTATAGATAGTCTGTAAGGCTGGAAGTAAGCGTTGCGCACCTAGCGCTAGCGCACCGAGCACTGGCAGGGCTGTGGCCATCCCCCCGACTTGTTGGCTAAGGACATAGGCCAAGGCGGCGATAAGCCCCATCCCCAGCGTGTCCACGACGAAACGGGGGCTTCCGCTAATAAAGATATTGCTACCATTCGCCCGTCGCACTAACTTGTCGGCCTTGTGGTAAATATCGCAATAAACTTGCTGCGTCCCATCCAGCAGCACATCGCGAATGCCGCCCAAGCCTTCTTGCAGTGCTTTAACAACTTTAGTTTGTTCGTGGGCAATGCGCTGGCTGTTGCGACGCAGACGTCGGCGGCACACCCAGGCGATCAACGCGTAACTGGCACCAAAACCGACAGCCGCCACCGACGCCACCATCGGATCAATGGCGATCAGGACGAACAAGATAGACACCATCAGCACGGTTGAATTTATCAATACCATCAAACTACTTAGCAACTTGGAAGCTATGTTCACCTTGTCGATACCACTGAGCACTGTACTGCTATTGCGAGCCACATGCACCTGGTAGGGCTGGTAGAGAGTGCGGCGATACACTTTAATGCTAAGGTCTGCACCGCAGGCATTCGTGATCCGAGTATTGGCCCATAACAAAAGCATGCGGATTGCGCCCGCTATCAGCGCAGCAGCAATAAACACAACCGTGAGGGGCAACGCCAATTGATCGGCCGAGGTGATACCCCAAGCCAACGCCATATCTGCAACGATAGGGTGGTTGAATACGCGCTCGGGCGCAACGAGTACGCCGAGGAAGGGAAGCACAGCGCCCAGGCTAACAACTTCTGCGAACGCGCTGACCAGCATCAAACCCGTTAACAGCCAGAATTGACGCTGACGGTGGCGGCTGAGATGATGCCAGAGACGCATCAGTAAATTTGGGAGGCTCTCTGTGAGGATAGTGGCTTTCATTT
>JAPKBI010000001.1 GCA_028823475.1 Halioglobus sp.
GCTTCACTATAACGTCCGCGATATGAGCGAGAAAGAGTGTGCCCGTCTTGCTGTTATAGCGGTTGGCGTCTGAGCTGCCAACCGCGATCAGTCCTAACTGTTCGGTAGATACCAATGGCATGATAGCGGCAGAACCGACCCCCTTTCCTTCTGGAAAGAGGAATATGAGTTCCTCCGTCCTCAGCGTGCCGCAGATGGCCTTGTGACCTCGGAAGAGAGAGCCGATCTCTTTTTTTACCCTCTCATGGGATACGGTTCGACATCCTTCAGTGTTGTCGTTGTTGGCGTACAGGATCATGCTCGCGTGTTCTACATTAAAGTCAGCCGCCATCGATGTGATGAAGGTGCTGTAAAGTGCCTCGACAGAATTGGCATCCAGTAGCTTCAGCACCAGTGTGCGCGTTTTCTCAAATAGAGCATCGTTGTCCTTTGCATTTGCGGAAAGAGCTTTAAGTCGTTGGCGTAGTTCCGTGCTGCGTTCGCGCATAACACTGACCTGCTTCTCCACTAGCGATACGGCGCTACCTGATGCATGTGAAACATGCAGAAAGTCCAGCATATCGGGATAACGTTGCAGAAAATCATCATGATTCTTCAGGTATTCACACACAATCTCGTCATTGATTTCGCTGCTTGCGCTTTGCACGCCTGTATTCTGCTTTTTGCTGACTGCCATGATTATTGACTCTCTTGCCCTGGATGGCCTCGCTGACGAGGATTCAAATTTTTATGCTTCCGTCGAACACTACCGCAGTGGGCCCTGTCATTATCACCGGCTGGCCTTCTCCCGCCCACGATACCGAAAGCTTACCCCCCGGTAACGCTACTGTCACGGAATCACTCAACCAGCCGCGTGAAATACCGTAAACGACGGCGGCACAGGCGCCCGTCCCACAGGCCAAAGTCTCGCCAACGCTCCGTTCATAGACGCGCAGCTTGATCTCTTTTTCCGAAACAATTTGCATGAAGCCGACGTTAACGTGCTGCGGAAAGTCAGAATGTGACTCGATAAGTGGCCCGAGGCGCTCGATTTCGCTACCGCTGGTGCTCTTAACCCGCAATACTGCATGCGGATTTCCCATCGACACTGAGCCAATTTCCAACTCTGTATTGTCTATCAGAAGGGGATAACTGTGCTGTCTGGCTGCAGCCGCGAAGGGAATCTTTTCGGGTTCGAACTGCGGCGCACCCATATCGACTTCAACTTCATGGTTGTGCAGTACGCGCAGTTCAATAACACCGGCGGCCGTTTCCACGCTGATCGTCCGCTTGCGGGTCAGTTTCTTCTCGCGGACGAAGATGGCGAAACAACGAGCGCCATTGCCGCATTGTTGCACCTCGCTGCCGTCGGCATTGTAGATGCGGTAGCGAAAATCCACTTGGGGATTGTGTGGCGCTTCCACAGTCAGTACCTGATCGCAACCCACGCCTAAATGTCGGTCCGCCAGCCTGCGCGCGTCTTGCGGGCGGAGCTTGTAATCCTGGCTGATCAGGTCAATAACGACAAAGTCGTTACCCGCGCCATGCATTTTGGTGAAGTGTAATTGCATTCTAAACTCGTAGTCTGATTAGTCAGAAGCGCTTTGGTCGGGCAACACGGTTTCGCCACGGATAAGATCCGCCAGCGTTTCTCGGGGCCGCACCAGATGTGTGTGATCAACGTCCACCATGATTTCTGGAGCGCGACCACGACTGTTGTAATTGGAACTCATGGTAAAACCATAGGCGCCTGCGCCAAACATCGCCAGAAGATCACCCTGAGTGAGTGTCAGATCTCTTCCTTTTCCAAGGAAATCACCGGTTTCACACACGGGCCCTACCACATCCCATTGCGCCCGTTGTCCCTCTGCATTTTTCTCTACCGGCTGGATGTCCATCCATGCCTCATAGAGTGCCGGGCGAAGCATATCGTTCATCGCGGTATCAACCAGCGCAAAGTGATGATCAGGCGTAGATTTAAGATATTCCACCTGCATGACCAACACGCCTGCGTTGGCAGCAATAGAGCGCCCCGGCTCAAACATAAGCTGTACATCGCGGTCACCCAGTACTTTCCTAATCGCAGCGATGTACTCGGCGATGGAGGGCGGCTCTTCGTCGCGGTAATGTACGCCCAGTCCGCCGCCTAGATCCAGATGGCGAATAACGATGCCAAGACCTGCCAACGTATCTACTAGTTCAAGTAGGCGATGCAGCGCGTCGATAAACGGACTGACCTCGGTCAGTTGTGAGCCTATGTGGCAATCCAGCCCAACGATCTGCACGTGATCCAATTGTGCGGCGTGCTGGTATACCCGCAGTGCCTCATCGATCGTCAGCCCGAACTTGTTTTCGCGCAGGCCGGTAGAGATATAGGGATGCGTTTTTGCATCCACATCAGGGTTCACTCTGATGGATATGGGAGCGATCTGACTGCGCTGCCCGGCGACGCTGTTAAGCACTTCCAGTTCTGCTGCTGATTCAAGGTTGAAGCAGTGAATGCCCAGTTCCAGCGCCCTCGCCATTTCTTCAGGTTTTTTGCTGACACCAGAAAATACGACCTTGGATGGATCGCCGCCGGCGGCGACCACGCGTTCCAACTCACCGCCCGAGACAATATCGAACCCCGCACCTAGTTTAGCCAGTACATTGAGTACCGCTAGGTTGGAGTTGGCCTTTACCGCGTAGCAAATCAGATGCTTTGCGCCTTCAAGCGCTTGGCGATACTCCATGAAGGCATCTTCTAAAGCCGACCTGGAGTAAATATAGCAAGGCGTGCCGTGGATGGCAGCGATCGCGCTGACGGCAACGTTTTCCGCGTACAGGCTGCCCTCACGATACGTAAAATAGTTCATTGGTTAGCCTCGGCTCAGGACGCTTTGTTCTGTTGCTCAGCGCCGTCTATGGGTGCGGCGGGTGGGCGTGGGGCTTCCTCGGACGGCATATATAGCGCGCCTGTTTGCCCACACCCGCCGAGGACGCCAATGGTGAGTGCGATTAGCATGAAGATATAGGAATAAGGCATACGCTGCTCCAGTTTATAATGAAGTGAATTATACCGTCTGCTAGTAAGCGGCGCGAACAGCCCTTACTATTGAATTGTGCACACTTTGGCGGAATAAGTTCTGTGATAACCGAATCAGAATTCAATGCGTTGATAAAACGCACCTTCGAGGCGCTGGAGATGCCGTGGAACAGATGGATGCTCATATCGACTATCACGACGCACAGGAAATATGAACGAGCTGCGACCGGACCAACTTTCTCTGGGGTGCGCAACTGAAACCATTAACATTAACATCAGGTGACGCTGCAAAGTATCGACCGGAGCTCGACGGAGTAAGGGCGATAGCCGTCCTCAGTGTTATTCTCCATTACTTCGATGTGAAAATCTTCAGTGGCGGTTTCGTCGGCCTCGATGCCTTTTTGTTATCAATGGATTTCTTGTCACCAGTTTGATTCTGGATGCAGAAAGTGCCGCCACATTCAGATTCGGCAACGTCTATCTGCGGCGCGCGCGACGCCTATTGCCTGCACTTACTTTGAAAAACGTTGACGGCTGGGCTGTTGCCGCAAACTGGAACTAGGTCTTATCGCAAGAAGCGCCGACGCTCAGGTCCAAATCGTCTCTTCCTGTATTTTCTATGCGGCAGTTTTTCTGCCAACAATATAGAATAAAAAATCCTTGGTGTTAAGTGAAGTGTCCTTGTCGAACAATCCAAAAGCCTTCAGTACTCCGCTGACAATATTTTTTAAAAATTTGTGCCTGCGCAGTACGATTTCGAATGAGAGGCCTATAGGATATATTCTTTTCCCCCACTGCTTGTCTAATATCGTTAATCCCATGCTTTCGAGATAATCTTCGAGAGATTTTTCTGAAAAGTAAAAAAGATGTGCTATCGATAGATGCTGACCTTTAGTTCCAAATAATTTCGAGTGGACAGTGAAAATGTTGGGAACTTCAATAACGATTATGCCGTGGTCAGCTAACACATGGTCTTTGATCGTATTAATAAATTCAGTCGGTTTGGGAACGTGTTCCAGAACATTGAACAGTGCGACGATATCACATTTTTTTTGAAAATTTATATTTTTAAGATCTATTTCTTCGTGAACAGTCAGGCCTAGATGGTCTCTACCATAAGTCACTGCATCTTTGTTTAGCTCAGCTCCAGAAGGCTCAAATCCTGACTTTCGTGCTTCATCTAAAAACAGTCCTCCGCTACAGCCCACCTCAAAAATTTTACCCTCAGATTTAAATTTTTTGATTTGATCCAGCCGCCATTGCGCTGTTTTTCGTCGGCCGTTTTCGTTTTTCAAGTAATTAGCAACATACTTTTTATGGTCAGCGTAGTTCATTTCTATCTGTGGATTTGAAAAAGTAACTTGGCAGTTTCTACAAGTTACGATGTTAGAGTGGTTGTTGGTTCTTTTATAGAGCATGTCGAAATCACTTGCGCCACATAGTGCACAAGATTCAAGTGTTGTTTCTGTGCTGGCCATGTTTCCACTCCTTTCACAGCCCCATTGCTTTGTCAGGGTATAGCGAATTAAAAGAAAAGTACTTTTATAGTAATAAAGGTGAGCAGCCATAAACCCACGGCAGAAACCATTCAGGCGCCCTTGAATGCATGGGGGATTTTAACCAAAATTTATAACTATGTCCCGCCCACACACCGAACGTTATCACTGGAAAATATCAATATCAATATCAATATAAGTTATACTACGGGGGTCGGTTAAAGCAGCGCGAATTTCGGCTGCCAAAGCTATAACTAAATTCACGTAACTGCTTGTTTTTAACCCAAACGGTGAGAGAGGATAGGCAGGTTATGGGCCAGGAAGAACTACAGGAAATCGCTCAATCGCGGCCGCTATCTGCGGTTTACTCTATTGTTTATTTGGGCTGCATTTTCGGGCCAACGGTATCCGATATGAAGGACTTTGAGATCAAAAAGGCCTCGTGCAAACACCCAATCTTCCGTCAAGCATAGGAGATATAAACGGATGTGCCGATGAGATTATAATGGCGCTTATTTCTTTCGCACCCAGTTTTCACCTTCCTTCACAAAGGTCTTACCGCCACTCAAGAGCCTCTTGACCGGCGTCCCTTCCTCGTACCACCATTGCTGACGCAAAGTTCGCTTACCGTTTGTATAGCGCCAAATCGTTTCTTCCGTTTTCCAACCTTGCATGTCGAAGAGTTCACTACTAATAATGCCTTCATCGGCGAAATACTCGCGCTTGGTCAGCGCTCCGGCCTTGTAGTACTGTTTGCGTCGAGCCGAGCCCTCATGATCCAAATCCTCGCGGCGTGTGAGTGTGCCTTTACTGTAGGTCTCCAGAGCGATCACGCCATCTTGCAGATGAATGATTTCTAGCATGGCCTTTGGTGCTGCGAGAGCCTTCTTCTCGCTAACGGTGGTCTTGGCGACTTTCCAAACATCGCTGGTCCAGGAGAAGTCCTCTGGCTTATCGTTCAAGACGGCCAGCTTCGCGGCCTTGTCAATCTTCAGCGGCAGGCTCGGCTTGCCCTCCAATCCGCTCCATTCGATGGCGATGGCTGTGTAGAGTCCGCCATCGGGTAAGCTCACATTTGCGCCGGGGCGAATGGGCTCTTGTGTAAGCGGTTTGCCGTCTTTGAAGATGCGGTAACCAAATGTCTCCCAGTGGTTTTCACCAGGGATGAGCTGTATTTCTCCGTTGTGGAGGCGCAAGTGGGGTGCGTCTGGCTCACGTACAATAGCAACATAGATATCCGTCTGACGCTGCCAGAGTAAGGGGCCATTCTTCTCGTCAAAGGATCTCGTCATATATTTGGGCAATTTGGCCGGGTCACGTTTGTGCGCTGGCAGGAGTCGGGCATCGAGGCTCGTGAGCATGCCGCCCGCTTTCACGGCCAGAGTCTTGGTTTCATATTTTCCTCGTGTGAGCCCCACAAAGCTCGTATCTGTTTTGCTGTTGTAGCCGATGACCTCGCGGCGGTAGGTGATGTCGCCGGAGTCTGGGAAACCTTTGGTGGATGTTACTTCGAGCTTCCCAGTCTCTGTCTTTGGGACCGTTACGGCCATGTGAGCGACGTGGCCTTTCTCTATATCGTAGTTGCTGGAAAAACAGACTTTAGTACCGTCTGGACTGCCTTTGTGATCTGGATCGTAAGGCTCCGAGGCATCACCGACGTCCTCCGGAAAGCAGATTTGCGACCGGGCATTACTAAAAGTCCAGCTGCCACCTGATCGGAGGTCGGCGACACGTCCGTTAGTGCAGGCCCATCTTCCGCTGAATCCGCAGGGGCTTATATCGCTGAAGTGACAATTTGCCAGCCTGTGCAGATTGCTGGGGAAAGGTTCATTCCATTTGCGGCCGGCCACCTGTTGGTTCCCCACGAGGTGATACTCGCCGTTGCCAAGCCAGCTCTGATGTCCGGCCTGAACCAGAGCCGTGGCGGTGCGCATATTCTCTCCGTCAAGATCAGACCAAGTGCGGCTCGGGGAAAAAGGTGCTCCCCCTTCGGTCTTCTTATTTCTCATCATCAGGACAGGATGGTTTCGGCTGGGGAGGGGGCGCTTCCCGGTGCCGTTGCCTAAGACTTCCGACTTTGAGTTTTCCTTGATGGCCATGCGCACGGCGATGTGTTCGGACTTCTGGCCCCGAAAGCGCTGATTGCCATACAACCAACGATCTTGAGAATCGGTCTCGCCAAGAAACTCAATGCCGTGACCTATTGTGACCGTTTTGCCCGTATCCACATCCAGCCATTGGTTTGCGATGCCACCCGCATAGGGCTCCCCTTTGCCCGTATATTGGGAATAGAAGAGCCAGTTATGGCGATTAGCCCAGCGCGGGTAAATGCCCAATCCAATAAGCGTGTCCTCGTCCTTGTGGAGATCGTAGAGACGTATCTCGGCCCCGCTCTTTTTTGTGCGGTCGGCCCAGCGATTGATGCTTATGTAGCGCCCGTCCGGGCTCCAGCACTGCGTGTTGTGGTAATTTGCATAATCCCGTACTGCGGGATCATGCGTTAAGCGCCAGAGGGTAGCATCAGGCCTACTGGGGTCGGGATCCTTAAATACGACCTTTCCCGTCTGAGCATGTGCATTTAAGCATCCAATGGTCAGTACAATGGTTAAAGACAACATTACGCCGTCGATAGCGCGAGACATAAAATGATCTCCTCATTAAATATGGTGTCGCTCGGGAGCTGCAAGTGGATGGCATCACTGTACCCCGTATCATCATCATGATGCCACAAGGTGCACTATTTCTGGCAGCTGTTTGCGGTGTTAATTTTATACTCGCAGATCGACAAGGCCTAACGAGGAAGCCTAGTCACTTGTCAGTCCTTTTGTGAGCCTATATATTTTGATTTTGGGTCGGTTATGAGGTCGCCGAAGGAAAAAGCTAGATTTCAATAAGCACTATCCAACGATTGGCTGGCGTTGTTGGTGTTACCTTGACTTTCCCTTAAATGCGCCTTCCTGATGAAGTTTTAGAAAGTAGCGTGAGCCTTTAATGAGGCCTTTTTCTTTGCAATGCAATCTTAGGGCGTTAGGGCCATCATGCAGCTGATGTGTAGCATTTTTGTGTCGGGAGTCGGGGTTTTCACAGGTCAATCAGTAGAAGTGCTACTGGGAAATTATATGGTATTGCTTTTCGCGTGCCCTCGTTGGTAAGTGGGCGAAGTAACTCAGCAATGTGAGTCATGTGGGCCCGAGTTCAGGATGTATGGAGTATGCCATCTTTAGATGGCAAAACGGCAGGATCGAAGACTTGTCCGGTGCGTCACCTGGCTTGCAGCGACTCTTTTCTAGTATTAGCATAGGTGCCCATAGGTGCCCATAGGTGATAGTAGGGATATATTATTGTATGAAGTTTTGTCTGGAATTTTTTCAATGCACCCGCCGTGGTGTCGAAACCACTCAGCGGCCTCTCAGTATTATGCTGTGCCTGGTCATTTTTGGCGTCGGGTATACGCAAACGGCTAATGAGGTACATGCTCGTGAGTCGAATCCTATTCTTAAAGCTGACTTCATATTTACTGATGATTTTGAGCGCGATAATGCCGGCGACCTTGGTGGTGATTGGTTGGATTGCGCTAATGTCATGCCAGACAGCTTTGATCCATTGGGAGTCTATGATGGAGGGGTCGTCATTTCTGACCCATATACTAGGCCAGGCAACTATGCTGAGCCGCCGCTGGTGCACCCGGGAGAAGACGGAGAAATTTATCCTGGTATTGGGTGCGCCTATATTGACACAGGTGCAACGACTGTTTCCGTCAAGATGGTATGGAGCGGCAATTATGGGGCAGAAAAGGGCCCACCGCTTTTTCATGTTGAGTCCACTCCACTATTGTACGTGACACCCTCCAATCCGCGGTTTGGTTTTGGTGCATGGATATCGCAGCTTTTTGGCGTCCCGGTGGTGTTCGTAGGTTACATCGCCTCACCGCCGGAGAACTTCGAGGTGATTGCGACAGCGAGACTGCCTGAACACAAGACTGGTACGCCACGAGAGATAGAACTCAGGGCTGAAAAACCAGGCAGGGTCACTATGTGGGTGGATGGGCAGCAACTGCTGTTCAACTCCGGCGAGCTTGCTTGGGTGGACGTCGATCCAACCATGATTCACAGTACACTCCATGGAATTGCAGTTGATGCGCATTTTGTAGCGCCTCAATCAAACATACCAACAATAAAAGGTATTGAGACAGTCACGATAAGAAGCTTAGATTAGCTGAACATTGCCGCTTTCGCAAAATAGCAGGATAAATGCCACCTTAACCATTACAGCTGAGTGATAGATGGGGGATAGCGACGGCGGGACGTGCTATGTACCGGCAGAGCTGTTCCCGTCTGTCGTTTTTCTTGCTTTGTTGATTGTGGCTGAGAACCCTAGGTTTGCGCGGCACTAATCCAAGTCGTCCTCGCAGTGCCAATCCCTATGTCAGATCAGCCATACATTGTTTGAGGCAGAACAATTCGATGTAAGGCGCCATTGGGATGTAGTATAGTTTTACGCAAATAAACCATGGAATAAATGGGCAACCCCGTCGCTACTGGAAGAAAATTGACAGAAGTTTCCATTATCACTCCGTGCTTCAATGAAGTTGGCAATGTTGTCCAATTGCTTGATCAGCTAACTAGAAGCCTAGATGGTGCCCAGATAGATTGGGAGGTTATATTTGTCGACGATGATTCCCCCGATGGCACAGCTGCCGAAGTACGTGCCCAAGCGGAGCATGACCCGAGAATCAGATGTATTCAGCGTAAAACTGCGCGGGGATTGGCATCGGCGGTGATTTGGGGGCTTCAGTCCGCGCATGGGAATATTTGTGTCGTGATGGATGCCGATTTACAACACGATGCCTCAATCATTCCGGATATGGTTCAAGCGGTACGAGATGGCTCCGACATAGCGATCGGCGTGAGGTATGACAGCCACAATAGTACGGCCAAGTTAGCGGGGTTGTCCTCGGGTTGGAGAAATCGACTTTCGAGATATGGGAATCGAATTCTAAACAGGTTACTTGGGCAGCAGCTGAACGATCCGCTTTCTGGTTTTTTTGCCATAAGGAGAGATGTCGCTGACTCCAGCCTGGCGCGACTGAGTGGCGAAGGGTTTAAGATCCTTTTTGACCTGCTCTATCATAACCGCAATAGCAAGGTGGCACAGATACATTTCCAGTTCTCTCAGAGAGCTTATGGTGAATCAAAATTAGAACCCGTTGTGATCTGGCATCTATATTGTGATGTTGCGTCAAAAGTTCTACGTTATGCCATCTCGGCAAGGTTCATCGGTTTTGCTACGGTAGGAGTTTTCGGCGCCGCTATACATTTCTCAACGTTATTCCTACTGCTTTTTGCTGGACTCGATTTCTGGGCATGTCAGCTAGTCGCTACGTTAACAGCAATGGTAAATAACTTTTTAATTAATAATATCTTGACCTACTCTGATCGCCGACTTTTTGGTAGGAATCTGCTTGTAGGTCTGGCTTATTACGGTGCAGCCTCTGCGGTTGGTATTATTGCAAATGTTGGCGTGGCGTCTTACCTATTTACTCAGGAGGGAGGCTCCACAGTTGTTTCCAGTCTTTCGGGCGTGTTCGTCGAACTGATTTGGCGATACACCTTTGCGAGTAGAGTTATCTGGAATCGACCCGGTAGAAACCCAAGCGGATAGTCACTGATGAGCGATTACAATTACGATGCAGATATTCCCGCGGGATACTACGACGACATCTATCGCCGCGGCTTCGGAGTGCAATATTGGTGGCATCATCTGAAGTTCTCAGCTGTTGCAAATAAGATCCCTCCTTCGAACCGCTGGCTCGATATAGGTTGCGGACCGGGCACGTTTCTGGGAAATTTTAATGTTGGAAATGATGCTGTCGGGCTGGACCTTAGCGCACCGCAAATCGACTATGCGATTCGAACGTATGGCACCACTAACTGTGCGTTCGTAACTGGAACGCTAGAAGAATTAGTTGCCAAAGGAGAAAAATTCGACGTAGTGTCCATTATAGAGGTGGTAGAACATCTTCACTACAGCGCTGTGGACCAACTGCTGGTGCAGATCTCACAGTTGCTTAACCCGTCTGGATGCGTTGTGCTGACGACACCAAATTACCGTTCGTTGTGGCCACTGATAGAGCTCGCGGTAAATACGATCTCCCGAGTTAGCTACGAGGATCAGCACATCAACAAGTACATTCCAAGCAAGTTACAGCGTCAGATGAGTAGGGTATTTGATACTCAGGTCAGCACCATCGTTGGCCTTGCCCCGTTTATGGCGGTAGTCTCGGATAAACTCGTGGCCCCTGCAAATAAGCTGGGCGCGTCTTTTCTGCACTTTGGTATGGGCAATCTAATCTTAGCCACCGGTCGAATAAAACCTACTACCAACCTACGTTAATCAAGGAGAGTCCTAAGGTGATTGATTGGTTTTTACGGTCAGTAAGCGAAGGTGTTCAAAGCTTCTTTGGTCGTGCCTATTACTTGCTTTTGACACTTACCAACAGTAACCGCAGTAATTCAGAAATATTTTCAAAAATTTATAAAAGCGGCATCTGGGGAAGTGATGGATCGGCCGCATTTTCAGGAGTTGGTTCGCGCGGAGAGTTACTGGAATCAACTGTGGAAACCGTTGACAACCTAATCATTGAATCCAAGGCATATAGAATTTTAGACATTGGCTGCGGTGACGGTGAGTTTGCTTGTGAGCTGTTGAGACGAAATACCACTTTGAAGCACTATCATGCGATCGATGTTTCAGAACAGGCACTGAAAGTTGCGAAGCAGAAAGCAATGGACCATCGGGCTTATTTTGAAGTCACTGATGCCAGTAATGCAGCTTTTGAGTACTACGATCTCGTTCTCATAAGACAGGTTCTCCAGCATCTCAGCAACGAAGATATTCAAAGTGTCCTGGACAATATCGCACACTGTGGCACATTACTTGTTGTCGAGCATCGTCCCAGCGAAGCTACTGCAATGCCTAACAAAAATATTCCCACCGGCGCAAGCACACGGAGATTCAAAAATTCTTATGTGGATTTGAGTGAATCTCCTTTTCGCCATTCATTTGCCGAACACAGAGAATTATCGAAGATGGACGTTGCAAGTGTAAAGGGCTGCCTAGTTACTAGCCATTTCTATCGAAAAAAATGCTGATGCAAGCATGACATCTACTTTTGGCGGCAGAAAAAAAGGGATGATTACCTTTGTGTAATGGGGTGGCTGAATTTTCTTCTAATATAGCTCTGAACGGGTCGCTCGAAATTTTTGAAAACTACCCGTGACAGTAAAATTAATATAAGGAAAAAGACTACCAAGGATATTGGGCTTAGATAAAAACTACTCTCTAGAATGCCGTAACTTACTGCTAACGCGCAGCATAATTGGAGAGGGAAGTGCAGCATGTAGGACGAATAGGTTATATCACCTATCCAGGACATACGTTTCAGAAAATGGCCTCGATTAATTTCTATGAGAGCCAAACTAACTATCGTAAGCGGGAAAAGGACATAGTCGGAAAATAGTGGGGAAAACAGGCTATAGAGGAATTGGATTGGTTGAATGTCGCTCACTTGAACAAGCTCGTTTATGTCAGCCAAATAGAAATGACATACTACTAACACCCAAAGCAAGCAAGTTAAGAGTGCGATCGGATATGTTAGCGTTATATTTTTCTCTGAAATAGCATTCGTCAAATGAAAGATGAACCCACCGTAGTAAAAAATGGAGAGTGCTGGAAAAAGTAGCTGTGGAGAAAAAATATTGAAAATATAGACGACTATGGAGATTAAAATACACACAAACCAGGAGCAATTAAAGCGTAGAACAATCGGGAAAAATAGACAATATAGCAATACTTCAATGGATACTGACCAAGCTGGTGCATTGAATGACATTACGCTGGAAGAGCTCCAAGCGTTTGCAAAACCTAGATGCAGAATAAAATTATTTATATCATTGAATGGATATACGAAAAAATTTCCCTCGTGGGAGATGAAGAGCAGCTGAAGTAGTGCTACCACTAAAAGCGTTACAAAATGAAGAGGATAGAGTCTTGAGAAACGCTGTAGAAAAAATGTTGTTGGGAGGATCTCCCTGTTTCTAATAGGCTTTTTATAGAGCCAAAAAAATACAAACCCTGATAGCAAGAAGAAATATTGAACTCCAGCATGCCCCATTTCATAGAATAACTGAAGCAGACTAAAAAGTGGCATAGTGTTTTGCTCAAAGCCTTTTGTGAGCGCCCCCCCTTGGTATGCGAAATGCTGCCAGTGCCAGATGACAACTGATAATGCAGCTACTCCTCGAGATACATCCAGCGCGTATAATCGATCGGGCCACTTTTTTGCGTTCACTGTCATTGGTAATCCCATTTTTCTAGCTGCCTCCACAAGTAGAAGTCATGGTGCAGCCAGCCTTTATGCATGCGCAGGTCCGTTCAGTAAAGTTGAGTTACCATCTTTCAGCTCCCTTTGAATAAATAGCAATACCAGTGCAGTTCGAGCCACTCCTCTTTGGGTCCATGAGCATTGGGTAGTCCGTTGCAGCAATTTGACAGGATAGAGGGAAAGGGTTCTGTGCCAATAGTTTATAGTTCCGTCCATTGGATCTATATACATAATTATTGCTGCCGTCCGCACCGTCCCTGGGGTCTCGAGGAAGTTCGGAAACGTAGTTTGGGGTTAGTCCTTGTATCCATTGTAATTTGCTTTCTCCCAAGTTTGAATACAGACCATCCCAGCCATTACTTGCCTGAGTTGCCGAGCCTTTCTTGCTCGAAGCAGGGTAATATCCATTCTCAGAATAATAATCGTCTAAAGCATTTTTAATTGAGGAAAAATCTGATTTAACCTGAGTCAGATACTCATGAGAATGATGCTGGACTGGCTGACAGTCCGGATCTTCGTTAGATGGCGCGCATTTACAAAGGAACGTTGTTGACTCGCCCGCGAAGGTCGGCGCAGTTGTAATACTCTTAATCCTAAGCTCAGCCACTTTATTCGCCGTTGCAAACCAATGAATGCTATTGGGTACCCTAGTACTGATGCATAGTTCATCACGGTGTCGAGCCTCGCTTTGCCAAGTTCTCAGATCGATGTCAGTCCATACACTTGTGGTAGGTGAGATGATGTCAGTTGCGGATCTGAGGCCTGTTAGGAAGAAATCACCTTCATCGGAGTCGACGCGGTTATATGGCAGGTCGCCGAATGGGGCAGAAAGCGCGTAAAAACCCGTGGGGACTACGTCCCTGTCGCCCAGCGCCAACCGAATTTCGGCCTGACGCGCGATACCTTTCGCATAGTGTTTGATCGCCCAATCTTGTTCATTCTCGAGCGAAGAATACCGACCGATCACAAATCGATAGGCCTCGTTACGAGGGGTATCATTCGGCGAAATGCCGAAAGGAGAGAGGTTAGGAACGCCATGGCGCTCCGGCTCACCGCGTAACCATGCAGTAAGGTTATGAGTGTCGGGGAGTGTTAAAAGTGGGATTAGATATCTTTTCACTTGATAATGAGAGCCATAGAGAACGGCAACAGTTAACATCGCAGCAATAAAAGTGGTCATAGTTGTAAAGGTGGATCTTTCCTCAGCCCAACGGAGATAGAAAATTATATATGCCGCAAACATGGGTATCATCATGAAGGCAGAGCTTTGAATATGCGAACTATCGGAGCGCAGATAGCTTATTAGATTAAGGCTTATTGCAGAGGCTATAATTGCAGCGAAGATGGCGATGTCTCGCATGTAAAATTGATTCGCCCGAGCAGTAGAAATTAAATGTATAGCGGCAGCAAGTATGGGGACACCTAGAAATATGATCCCAGCGAAGATTAGTCCGGAGGCATTATTTGCGAGTTTTTGTGTGTCAGTAAAGAAAAGTGAACTTGCACCTGCGAACACTCGTCCTGAATATTTAGTATATAAGCTGAAAAAATCTAAAAATCTGTCAAAGCCATAATAACAGCCGATTAGAACAAAGAATGTAGCGGCAAACGTGGCAATAAAAAGCAGGTACGACTTGATATAATTTTTTAAAGTGCATGTGCGGAATCGGAGTAACAGGATAAAAACTAAGCTGTAAGAGATGATGCCCCCGCCAAACATTTCCTGGCTTATTATTGCAAAAAAAGACCAAGCCATTCCTAGTATAACGAGCTTCAAGTATTTTCGAGAAAGGTTTGAATCCGTCGTCAAAATTCGAGCGAGAATAATGCTAAATACTGGTATCACCATCCATCGATGCAGAAGCCCCCATCCTGGCCAAGCGAAATTGTATAGTATGCTGAAGGCGGAGAAAGCTGAGAGGAAAATGATGGACCCGAACAAAGGACCTGTGAGGATGACGATAAACCCACAAAAGGCAACTAGTGTGATTAAGTTCAACAATAGTTGGATTCGATATGCATCGGCCAACGTGAGCCCGAAAATGTCGGTTAGTTTCCCCATTAGATAGAGCATCCCTGGGCCATACTGAGTTGACGTTTCGAGATAGAGTATTTTACTGTGCTCCAAGTATTGAGAAAGTGGGGCGAGCAGGACCGTCAAGTGAGAATCAAGGCTCCCGATTATTATGGTAGAGCCAAATCCGGCGTTGAAGTATGGGAGGAATACACTTGTGAAAGAGATGTAGGAAAAAGCACAAAATAGTAGTAATTTGATAGGCCAATACGCGTTGACGTATAATTTAGATCCAGTAGGTTTTATATGAGTTGGCGCTATCTCTGGCCCTATTAGATTGATAAGCGCCAAGCGTGTTGTAACAAAGAAAACGATATAGATGTATAGGAAAATTAGAGGCCGTGTGTTGCTTGACGCCCAAAGCAATACCCCTTCATTGGTCAACCACTGTGGTTGATAAAAATTGTTATAGTAGATGAACGCAAGCACGAAAAGAATGAACGCCGCGAGATCGAACACTAGCAGCATTTTTCGACTGCTGTCGGTATCTCCCGAATGTGGGCTGTAAGCGGAAGAGGAAAGTAATTGCATTTCTAGTGGGCCTGCAAATATTTTTTGTAACTAGCTAAGTTAATCAAGCTTAACGATCGATCATATACTGATTGCATGCCCTTTTGAAATTGTAAATTTCTTTTTTATTGGCTTTTCGTAGACTGGACGTGCTGGTCATTCCTCCGCGCTGATACTGGACTTCCCAGGGTTTACTAAACGCCTTCTAGCCTCGCAAAAGAGGCTTCTTCAAACTTAACCGGTGAAACACCACTAGTATGACTGTGGCGCTGCACCGGATTGTAGAACCTCTCAATAAACTTAAAAATCTCACTCTTAGCCTGTTCACGAGTCGCATAGATTTCTCGTTGGGGAACACGCTTTTGAAGATAGCAAAAAAACTGTCGGCAATCGCGTTGTCGGACAATCACCCCGGTGACTCATTGGTGGCTTAGTAATGGCCCCGGTGCGCCATGGTGCGACTGGCGTGTAGTTGCGGAGCCTCAGGCAGCCGCGCTCGCTTTACGCAGGGCGTCACTTAGTGAGTTCAGGGCCTCCTATGCCAGCATAGCTGTCGGTTCATTTTTTCATCAAGCAATATGCTAGGGGCGCAAGTGAAAGAAAACTTCAGGTTCGCTGGGAGTAAGTCCCCACCTCGTGTTAGCAAGGTCTAGGAATATCCCAATGGGGTACCCAGGTGAGCAGATCTATCTGCATCAAACTCTGTGAGTGATCAAACAAAACGGGCACAAAGTCCTCGCAGAACACCCCCTCTGGGGATATACTCGATTTAATAGGTATAATAGTGTCGGTGGTGTGACTTTACTGACCCCGCATCTAAACCTCATGAGAGGGGGGGAGTAATCGCAGACTTATCTGTCGGATTTTGGATGCTTGTTCATTTATTCTTTACGAGCACGATAATGAGTTAAAGAGGGAGAGAGAACCTTGTCAGCACAGGTAAAAATGCTACTTCAACCTGCCGCCGCCCCTAGCCCACGCACTGTGGTTGGCCTTCTTGCCGATGGGCCTCGCCTTATAGGTTTTAATGCCGAGAATCATCGGCTCGCAAAGCCAGTTCGTATGGGTTTAAAATTAGACCTAGCCCACTTGGAATTACTAAGTGCATTGGTTGGCACCAGCCAGGAATCCGATGTAGATTTGTTGGATGCCATATGTAAGGAATTCAATACAGAACGTAAGCCGCTCAAAAAGATCATTAACGGATATCGTGAACTTCCGCCGGCAGACAGTGTGAGTTCTGATGTTTGGCAACCCTCTGTTGCCGCCTTAGAACACGCGGAACGCGATATTCGCGCTTCTAGTGCGAACCTTCTGGAGGCGAATCGACTATTGGCCGTGCGTGTTCCTCTTCTCCTTCGCGTGGGTAAGCTGGGTTTTGAGCACGTCAACCATAGAGGCCAGGTAGCTTTAAGTCTCAATGCGACAGAGCTCTCAGCGCTGCGGCATCTCACCACGCCAATTACGATCGATGAGTTCGTGCAGCGAATATCTGATGGCCATGAACGACTTACTAGTGATCAGGTAAAACCTTTACTAGAGCGTCTTCTGGCAGCTCAGGCTCTCAGGTCATTCGAGCCTGGAGATTCGGAGATAGAAAAGATTTTCAAACACGATGCGAACTATTGGCGCGAGTACTCGCTGGTATCGAAAGCTCTATTTAAGGCAATTGAAAGTGCGGAGAGGCGCAATCCGCGTCGATCAGATCGGATTCCAGTTTACCCAATTAATTTTGATCCAACAATGACCCCCCTTGCATTGGGCTTTCTATTCACTTCGGCACGTCAGTATAAGGATGGTCTGCTCAACGAGATTTTTGATTTTAGACCCAACTGGCTTACCGACACGTCAGCTCCGGTGCCCGAGGGTCCCGCAGTAATGCTGCATTCGCACTACATGTGGAATTCGTCCAAAATGCTCGCTTCAGCAGCTCGAGTGAAGGCGGCAAATCCACTAGCACTCAATATTCATGGAGGCCCCGATGCTCCGAAATACGCGGAGGATGTAAAGCGCTATTTCGCTGAGCATCCCTATGTGGATATCGTTGTGCATGGTGAAGGAGAAGTCACAATTTGCGAAATCCTCGAGGTGCTGGAACGAGGATTACAAGCGCGAGAACCCCTACGTTTGTCCGTGTTGGAGGGTGTCACAGGGCTCTCATATCGGGGAGCCGACGGTCAACCGGTGCAGACAGCGGATCGAGAACGTATTAAAAATCTGGACGAAATACCGTCGCCGTACCTGACAGGCGAGTTTGACGTTTTCGCTGAAGCGGGAACTCCGTCTGTAGTATTGGAGAGTAACCGAGGTTGCCCATATGGTTGTACGTTCTGTGATTGGGGGTCGGCCACTGCTTCCAAAATCCGGAAGTTTGATTTAGATAGAATATTGGCTGAATTGGACTGGTGCGCCAAACACCACGTCAGGGATGTTGGCTTTGCGGATGCCAACTTCGGAGTATTCGACAGGGATGTGGAAATTGCCGGACATTTGGCTGAGCTAAAAAAGGCGACTGGATCCCCTAGACATATGGGCACCAACTACGCCAAGAATTCCGTCAAAAATCTCAAGCCGATTATAGCAACGCTAGTAGATGCGGACATCATCGCATGGGGCCTGCTATCACTACAGTCGATGGATGAAGAGACCTTGTCGGTGATCGATCGTTCTAATATCAAGCTGAGTAAATATGAAGCACTGGCGCGGGAGTTCCGAGATAATGGTCTGCCGCTCTACGTTGACCTGATGCTGGGTCTGCCTGGCTCGACTCTCGAATCGTTTCGCAACGACCTGCAAGAATGTGTAGACAGAGAGGTCTACCCCAAGATATTCCCAACAGTTCTTTTGGTAAATAGCCCGATGAACGAACCGTCCTACCGTGAGAAGCACGGCATAACTGCCCTCCCCGGCGAGCTAGTAACGTCCTGCGCATCCTTCAGCGAGGATGACTACAAGCAGATGAGTGCGATTCGACGTCTATTTCTGTTCGCAGACAAATTTGGAGTTCTTCGCCATGCATTGCGCTACGCGCGGCAGGAGACGGGGCAGCGAGAGATCGACTTACTCCGCCGTCTCATGAACGCAGTGGACGCTGCCGGTGATCGCTGGCCGGCGCTGCGTTTCACATTGCTCTATGTACCTCATTTGATGGTACCGCCAGTAGACTGGGGCTGGCTTATGGCTGACCTACACCGCTTCTTCGTCGAGCAGTTCGGAATTGCTGATGATGCTGCACTGGATACCGTGTTGCGCGCGCAGCATGCGATGCTCCCGGCGCCGGGGCGATCTCTACCCGAGACGATCGCGCTTTCCTGCGACTACGCGGCCTGGTATGCGGATATTCAAGCCGCCAGGGAAAATGGACATCGTCAGGACTGGTTCACAGTGGTTGCTCCATTGCGCTCCTATGGTCCCGGAACTCTCTCCGTGGCCGACCCCCGTATGATCTGCGATAACCCGCAGGGGCGGAGGCTAACTGAAGGGGGGCAATTTCAGACTTGGGAACTGAGCTCTGAAATTGCCCGTCCATCTGGAGAGGACCTTTAGAAGAGGCTGATGCTAGAGGGCACTGAAGGCAGGCATTCAGCGGCTTCACTGCCTTGGTCGTATAGTGCACTCGCATATACTCGTAAAGCACACTGAGACTCGGCCAGGGGAGGCGCGCCAACCCGGGCCGGATGCCTGGGTATTTCTTGCCTCACATCGATTCAAACGTCGCTAGTTCGCGCTCGGCTGCGTCCACACTCGGGGCCGTATAGATGCGGCGCAGTGCCACCGCGCGATGTCCCTTCTGCGGCACGTAGGGCAGCGAGTGGCGCCACTTGGTCACGACCATTCACTGCTGCGCCAGGTAATGAGGTAACGCTATGTTCCAGGGGCTAACACTATGACGCGACTGCAGGATTGCAGGGATTAACGGTGGGTTTGACGTGTCCGGCCAGCAAGGAATCTACTGAAGCCAACCTCGCCTAACTTTTTTCTAACGTTCAGCAATGGACGGATGTGAATTATAGGATCACTGACATTGCTGAGGTTTCAGGGTGATAGAACCGCTGTTAGCCATATTTTTAGGTCTGGTAAGCGGCACGATCAGCCCCTATTATTGAATTGTGAACACTTTGGCGGAACAAGTCCTGTGATAACTGAATCAGTATTTAATGAGTTGATAGAACACACCTTTGAGGCGTTGGAAGAGGCCCTAGATCAGATTGACACGGATATCGACTATCAGATGTCCGGTAGTGTGCTCACCGTCGAGTTCGACAATGAAACAAAACTGGTGTTCAGTCGTCAGCCACCAACACGGCAGCTATGGCTAGCGGCGCGCTCTGGGGGTTTTCACTTTGCCTACGATGAAGCCGCGGGTGATTGGCGCGGAACCCGCGATGGGCAGTTGTTTCGGCCTTTTGTTGTTGATCAGATGCAGGTTCAGGGAGGCGTTACTTTTGAATGGCTTTGATGTTTTGGCCCAAACGGTGCGAGCACATCGAATACAGATAATCGCAGGATTGCTGGCCATCCTTGGGGTATTGCCGGTGTCGGCAAGCGAGCCCTTGTATGTTAAAAATTTGAGTCCGGTGGCAGGGTTAATTGGTCTTCCCTCCCAGCGAGACGCGCAGACTACCCCGAGTGGTCAGGTGGCGGTAGCACTTTACGGCAGTGTTGCTAATGATTATGTTAACGAGAGCAGCGACACTGAATTTCTCAATTTGGATGGGGAGACCCTGCGTGTCGCCCTTGAATTGCGTTATGGGCTGGCGGAAAACTGGGACTTACAGCTAGAGGTGCCTTGGTTGCAGCAAAGTGGCGGAGAGCTAGACGGCGCCATTGATGATTGGCACGATTTTTGGGGAATGTCCGATGGCGGGCGATCTGATGTGCCCAGGGATATCCTGGATTATCAATACACGAGCCCAGCGGGTGGCTTTTCCCTACAGGATGACACCTCTGGCATGGGCGATATTAGTCTGTCCTTAAACCACGTCTTTTATCAGGATGAGAGTTCTGCTGTCAGTTTGGCGTTGGGCTACAAGTTTGGCACTGGCGACGAAGACGACTTTTTAGGCAGTGGTGCCGATGATGCCTTTATTGCCCTGCGTTTTTCTGGCGCCCAAATGTCGAATTTGCCGCTGACATGGCATGGGCAGGCAGGCTATTTGCGCGCAGGGGGTAGCAATCTGTTCGACGGTTTTCAACAGCAGAACCTCTGGTTTGCAGGGCTCGCAGTAGACTGGCAATTCGCACAGCGGTGGTCTCTCATCGCCCAGCTTGATGGCCACGCGGCGCCTCTCGATAGCAGTCTCACCGGCGTGGGTGATGATGCGGTAATGGCGACTTTGGGCACGCGCTGGTATTTTGCGCCACATTGGTCGATGGATTTTAATTTTGTTGAGGATATTCGCGTTGCAACGGCGCCAGATGTGACGTTCCAGGCGAGCCTGCGCTACCGCCCAGAGTCCTGAGCAGACCCCTGGCAAATAATTACCGGCCAAGCGTTATTAACTAAGAAGCCTGCCGTGCCTGCACCGAAGTTCGGGCCCGCAGTGCTGCTTCTGCCACCTGGTTTGGCGCGGTGCCGCCCAGATGGTCCCTCGCGGTGACCGAGCCCTCCAGCGTGAGGACGTCGAACACATCCTCGCGGATATCGGCGCAGAAGGTCTGCAGCGTCGTTAGCGTCATGTCCGATAAGTCTTTCTCGCACTCAATACCGTGAGCTACGGCTTTGCCGACCACTTCATGTGCGTCGCGAAAGGGTAGCCCCAGACGCACTAGGTAGTCTGCTAAATCAGTGGCGGTAGAGAAACCGCGCCGCGCTGCTTCGTGCATCACCTCTGCCTTTGGCTTGATTGCCGGAACCATGTCGGCGTAGGCTCGTAGGGAGTCGAACACCGTATCAATAGTGTCGAACAGAGGCTCTTTGTCCTCCTGATTGTCTTTGTTATAAGCCAATGGCTGACTTTTCATCAGTGTTAGCAGGGCAATGAGGTGGCCATTAACGCGCCCCACTTTGCCGCGTACCAACTCCGGCACATCCGGATTCTTTTTCTGCGGCATGATGGAAGAGCCGGTACAGAAACGGTCGGGCAGTTCAATGAAATTAAACTGGGCGGAACTCCACAGCACTAGTTCTTCGGACATGCGTGACAGGTGGGTCATCAGCAGGGCAGCGAAAGCGCAAAATTCGATGGCAAAGTCGCGATCGGATACTGAGTCCAAGGAGTTTTCTGTCGGCTTATCAAAACCCAGGGCCGCTGCCGTGTGCGCGCGATCTATGGGATACGTGGTGCCAGCCAGGGCCGCCGCGCCTAGCGGCGACTGGTTAAGTCGCGCACGACAGTCCATTAGGCGGCCATAGTCGCGCTCCAGCATCTCATTCCAGGCCAGCAGGTGGTGGCCGAAAACAACGGGCTGAGCAGTCTGTAAATGGGTGAAGCCCGGCATGATAGTGGTGGTATGGTCTGCTGCGAGGTCAATTGTGCCCTGTTGCAGGCGGGTGAGTTCACCGGCGATGCTATCAATAGCCGCGCGCAGATAAAGACGGATATCAGTGGCAACCTGATCGTTACGGGATCGGCCGGTGTGCAGTTTTTTGCCGGCCACGCCAATCAGTGCGGTCAGGCGGGCTTCGATGTTCATGTGCACGTCTTCTAGCTCGATTGACCACTGGAAGTTGCCTTCGTCGATTTCCTTTTGTATCTGGGCCAGACCGCCCTCGATGTCCTCGAGTTCTGCTGGGGTCAGCACATCCACTGAGCGCAGCATTCGAGCGTGGGCCAGTGAGCCTTCAATATCCTGAGCGGCCATGCGCAGGTCGAATCCGACTGAGGCAGTGAAGCGTTGCACGAAAGCGTCTGTCGCTTCATTGAAGCGGCCGCCCCACAGTTTGCTGGTGTCCTTTTCTTTGCTCATAGTGCTCGAAATTCCGTAGTCGCTTCGTGCTCTAGACGTATTTTCGCCTGATTTAGTGGAAAGAGTATACCAGCTACGGGGTTATCTCGGTCGAGGTTTTGCCTATCCTCCTCGGGAGAAAAGGATGGCTTCTCCTTTGGATATCTTCAAATTGCTGGGTGTCGCTGACTTGGTGCCTGACTGTTATCATGGGAAGTGTGAACTTATAGGATTTCGAGCATGTCGCGCAAATTGATCATCGCTACTCGGGAAAGCCCTCTTGCCCTGTGGCAGGCGGAATTTGTCCGGTCTGCCCTGACTCAGGCATATCCCGATGTGGACGTGCAATTGCTGGGCATGACCTCGCGCGGAGACCAGTTGCTGGATGTGCCGTTAGCTAAGGTCGGCGGCAAGGGCCTGTTTGTAAAAGAGTTGGAAGAAGCACTGTTGGACGGCCGTGCGGACATCGCGGTGCATTCCATGAAGGATGTTCCCATGGCGTTTCCGGCAGGATTGGGGCTGGGGGTTATCTGCGCCCGTGAAGACCCTTCCGATGCCTTTGTTAGCAACCAATACCGCACCCTTGAAGCGTTGCCGGCTGGGAGCGTAGTGGGAACCTCTAGCTTACGGCGTGAGTGCCAGTTGCGGTCCAGGCGTCCCGACCTCGATATCAAGTTTCTGCGCGGTAACGTCAATACCCGACTGCGCAAGCTCGATGAGGCAGAGTATGACGCCATTATTTTGGCCAGCGCCGGGCTCATACGTCTCGGCTTTGCTGAGCGGATTGCTCAGCACATGGATATTTGCGACTCTCTGCCGGCCGGTGGCCAGGGCGCTGTGGGGATAGAACTGCGCAGCGATGATAGTGCCGTGCTGTCGCTGCTGCAGGTTGTGCATCATGAGCCTACCGCCAGGCGTGTGACGGCCGAACGAGCGATGAATAAACGACTTGAAGGCGGGTGTCAGGTGCCCATAGGCTGCTATGCGGACTATGTCGATGGCGGTGAGACATTGTTGTTGCGAGGGCTCGTTGGTAACCCTGACGGCTCGCAAATATTACGCGCAGAAGCTACTGCGCCTGCGGTCGAGGCGGAGCAGCTTGGTATTTCTGTCGCGGAAGACTTATTGTCGCAAGGCGCTGCGGCTATTTTGGCAGCTGTCTATGGTGACTGAGAGCGACTTCGCAGTGCGCCGGATACTGGTGACGCGCCCGGCGGGCGATGCGTCAGATAGGTTGTGCGCGGCACTTAAAATGGATGGCTACGAGGTCTTCAGCCAACCTCTGCTGGTCTTGAAGAGGTTGCCGCAGCTTCCTGTCGCGCAGTGCCAGATGTTGCTGAATCTGGACCTCTATCAGCACGTCATTTTTATCAGCTCCAATGCTGTGCATTTTGGCATGGCCCTGATTGAAGATCATTGGCCCCAGCTGCCAGTAGCTCTGAACTGGTATGCCATTGGTGCCGCGACGGCCGCTAGACTTGAGCATTTCGGGATTGAGGCTGTCACGCCCGGAAGTGTGATGACCAGCGAGGGCTTGCTGGCCCTTTCATTGTTGCAGAATGTGCGCGATCAGCGCGTGCTCATTGTAAAGGGGCAGGGTGGTCGTGAAACTTTGGCACAGGAGCTGACACGGCGCGGTGCTTTAGTAGAAGAACTGCCCTGTTACTGCCGCTCCCTGCCGGAGATGCCTGCAGGCGAGCTGGCTGCGAATGTGACCCAGTGGGGTATTGACGTGATCATGATCACCAGTGGTGAGGGGTTGTCGAACCTACAGGTATTGCTTAGCCCAGCAGAAACTACTAAGTTAAAGCGCATAGGCTTGATTGTGCCATCGCAACGGGTTGCCCATATGGCACAGATTGCGGGTTTCGATCAGATTGTGACGGCTGAAAACGCATCGGATTTGGCGATGTTGCGCGCTCTGAAGGAATGGCGACGTGGCACTGGAGAATGATAATTGAGTGATCAGGGCAATACCAATAATGAGCAATCTGACGAGACATCCGCGACCGTGGTAGCCCCAGTAGAAAGGCCTGCCAGTCAAGGCGCAGCCATTGCTGTCAAGTCATCTGCCGCGCCTCGCAAGAGTTCCTCATTGGTTGCCTGGTTGGCATTACTTCTGGTTATCGCGCTGACGCTGGGCGTGGCTTGGGTCGTGCGGGAAGGCCAGGCTAAGGAGCTAGCACTGACGCAAAGGATGGCACAGCTCGAAACGGTTGCCCAAGGTAAGCAGGCCAGCCAGAAAGCGCTGGAAAATGAATTGCGGACCGGTTTGGCCTCAGGGCTCGCCACCCTTGAAACTAAAGAAGGCGGCGAATTGTCCCGACTTTCTAAAAGTCTTGAATCCCTAAAGGCGCAATTGGCAAAGCAGCAGGCGACACTGGCGCGCTTCAGCGGCGCCGAGCGCGAAAATTGGCTGCTTGCTGAAACAGGGCATTTGCTGCGCTTAGCTAACCAGCGACTGGTGATGGGCGCAGACCCTGTTGCTGCCGAGGCGCTGCTGAAGAGTGCCGATACTGTTTTGCGTGGCGTTGATGACCCTAGCCTTCACGTTGTGCGCGCTGCTATTGCTAAAGAGATTGCCGCATTGCGGGCCCTTCCTAAGGTGGACATTGAAGGGGTCTATCTGAGTCTAGCCGCATTGATGGAGCAGGCCGACAAGCTGGTCATCTTCCAGCTGCCCAAACAGGCAGAACGCCCGCAGCCAGCGCCGGCAAGTGATTGGCAAGGCCGGCTACACCAAGGCTATAAAGCGGCTCTGAGCACGCTTTCTGACTATGTCATTATCCGTCGGCGGGATGTTCCCATGCAGGCCCTGATGGACCCACAATGGGAGGGACTGGTGCGGCAGAATCTGCGCATGTTGTTAGAGCAGGCGCAGATCGCGCTGCTGTCAGACAATCAGGCGGTCTACGTCGCGAGTCTCAAGTCAGCCCAGCAAGGTGTGGCGCAGTTCCAGACATCAGATGAGGTCGGTGCCAAAGCGATCTCTGGCGAGATTACTCGGCTGCAGGGGCTCACTATCGGTATCGCGCAGCCCGATATCTCACGATCACTGCAGGCTCTGGATGATGCTATTGAGAAGCGCTTGCAATCCGAAGGCGGCCAATAGGTCATGCGTAAATTATTCATTATTTCTCTGGTCTCACTGCTGCTGGGTGTAGGTGTCGTTGCTCTTATTGAGGCCGACCCTGGCTATGTACTGCTGTCCTTTGGCAACTACACCTTGGAGGCAAGCCTATGGGTGGGCTTGTTGTTATTTGCGCTTCTGCTTCTGGCGGTTTACCTGCTGGTTCGTTTGACGTATCGGATTATTGGCGGACAGCGGTCGCTGTTCTCCTGGCTGGGAGCCCGCAAGGTAGATAAGGCCCTGCGACTCAGTACCCGCGGATTGATCAGTTTTACCGAGGGTAACTGGGTCGAAGCGCGGCGTCAGTTATTAAGTGGCGTGCAAAACAACGAGGCACCGTTGGTCAATTATCTACTGGCGGCTCAGTCCAGCGCAAAATTACACGATACCGACAAAGTGCCTGAGTATTTGCATGCGGCCGGTGAAGCGGAGCCTACAGCCGCTGTGGCGATTGAAATGATGCATGCTGAAATGAAATTGCAGGCCTCAGAATATAAGCAGGCCCTTGCATTGCTGACACAGGCAAAAAGCAATGTTCCCGGTCACCCGTATGTGCTTAGCTTGTTAAGCCAAGCGTACCAAGGGTTGAATGACTGGGACACGCTGCTGGAGTTGTTGCCACAGCTGCGAAAGCACAAACAGCTGTCGAGTGAGGCGTTTCAGCGACTCGAGAAACAGGTTCATCACAACAGATTGCAGCGGTGTAATGCAGATTTGGATCGGCTGCACGCAATTTGGAAAAAAGTGCCAAAGCCCTTGCAGAGCGATGTCGGCATTGCCGAGATTTATGTGCGTAATCTCATCAAGTGTGAAGATTATGACGCGGCCGAGAGGGTCATCCTGCGTGCCCTGAAGCAGGCCTGGCAACCCGCTTTGGTTCGGGAGTATGGTTATTTAAAGGGCCAGAATGCCAGTCGTCAATTGTCCCAGGCTGAAAAGTGGTTGAAAGCTCACCCAGACGATCCCCAGTTATTACTGTGTTTGGGTCGTTTATCGGCGCGCAATCAAGTGTGGAGCAAGTCACGGCTATATTTCGAGAGCAGTTACCGGGTTGAACACAGTGCGGAGATTTGCGCTGAGTTGGGTCGTCTGTTGACAAGTTTTGGTGAAAGCGAGGCAGCCAATGTGTATTTTCGCGAGGGTTTGTTGCTGAGCGAAGATGAGCTGCCTGACCTGGCGCTGCCGCTTAAAATCGCCACTGACGCCTAAATCCTGGCGCGGTAGCAAATATTATTGAGTTTTATTGTGTTGACGACACGCAGCCGATAGCAGGCTAGAGTTTGATGCCAAGCTCGTCCCACAATTCATCGATCCGCTGTTTCACCGGCTCGCTCATGGCAATGGGGTGGCCCCACTCACGCTGGGTTTCCCCTGGCCATTTGTTAGTAGCATCAAAGCCAACCTTGGAGCCGAGTCCAGATACCGGTGAGGCAAAGTCCAGGTAGTCAATGGGCGTATTCTCGATGAAGACTGAATCTCGCTGCGGGTCCATGCGTGTGGTCATTGCCCAGATGACATCTTTCCAATCTCTGGCATTCACATCCTCGTCTGTGACAATGACGAACTTGGTATACATAAACTGTCGCAGGAAAGACCAGACGCCCAACATGATGCGTTTGGCATGTCCCGGGTATTCCTTGCGTATGGTAACCACCGCTAGGCGGTAGGAACAGCCTTCTGGCGGCAGGTAAAAGTCGACAATCTCTGGAAATTGCTTTTGCAGTATCGGAATGAATACTTCATTGAGCGCCATGCCCAGTATTGCGGGTTCGTCAGGTGGGCGTCCGGTGTGGGTGCTGTGGTAAATCGGTGATTCTCGGTGCGTGATGGCCTCAACGGTAAACACAGGGAAGCGCTCGACCTCATTGTAATAACCCGTATGGTCGCCAAACGGACCTTCGTCAGCCATTTCGTCCGGCGCGATATACCCTTCCAGAATGTATTCTGCCGAGGCTGGCAATTGTAGGCCATGTTCGCGGCACAGCGGTGTGAAACATTCAGCCACCTCGGTCTTACTGCCACGCAGCAGACCGGCAAAGGCGTACTCTGAGAGAGTGTCAGGAATGGGGGTGACTGCCGCTAGGGTTGTGGCCGGGTCAGCGCCCAGTGCAACAGCCACCGGGTAGCGTTGTCCAGGGTGCTTTTTCTGCCACTCTCTGAAATCCAGCGCGCCGCCACGATGTGACAGCCAGCGCATGATCAGTTTGTTGCGCGCCAGAAGTTGCAGACGATAAATCCCCAGGTTCTGGCGTTCCTTGCTCGGTCCACGGGTGATCACCAGTGGCCAGGTAATTAGCGGTGCTGCATCGCCCGGCCAGCAGGTCTGAATAGGCAGCGTGTAAAGATCGACATCTGCGCCCTGCTTTACGTGGTATTGGCAAAGTGGATTTCGCACCACCTTGGGCGCCATGTGCAAAACCCGTTTTAGTAGGGGCGCTTTGTCCCACAGGTCACGCATGCCCTTGGGCGGATCCGGCTGGCGCAGATAAGCGAGCAGCTCTCCAATTTCGCGGAGGGCGGTAAGGTCTTGTGCGCCCATGCCCAGGGCAACACGTTGCTCAGTACCAAACAAATTAGCGAGTACCGGCGTGTTAAAGCCTTTCGGATTTTCGAACAAGAGAGCAGGACCGCCGGCGCGCAGGGTGCGGTCGGCGATTTCTGTTATTTCGAGTTTGGGGTCGACCTCAGTTTGAATGCGCACCAGTTCGCCGCGCTTTTCTAGCGCAGCAATAAAATCTCTGAGATCAGTGTATTTCACTAGGCTGTGTCTATTGGTTAACGTTTAACGCAGGACATTACACGTTGTAACATCGAGAGGCAACGCGTCTAGGCCGCTTGTTGCCACGGTTATTTTGATGTCCCAGCACAAGCTTCGCTGTCACGCATTATTCGATCGGAACCGGAGATTACTTGCGCTTCATAGACTTAAAGAATTCTTCGTTCGTCTTAGTTTCTTTAAGCTTGTCAGTCAAGAACTCAATAGCGGCGGTGTCTTCCATACCGTGCAGCAGTTTGCGCAGAATCCACATGCGCTGCAATTCATCATCTGCGGTAAGCAACTCTTCCCGACGCGTGCCGGAACGACGAATATTGATGGCTGGGTAGACGCGCTTCTCAGAGATCTTGCGATCTAGGTGCAGTTCTAGGTTGCCAGTGCCTTTAAATTCCTCATAGATCACTTCATCCATCTTGGAGCCGGTGTCGACCAAGGCCGTCGCAATAATTGAAAGGCTGCCGCCTTCCTCGATATTACGCGCTGCGCCAAAGAAACGCTTTGGGCGCTCCAGAGCATGGGCGTCAACACCGCCGGTCAACACTTTTCCGGAACTGGGAATGACTGTGTTGTAGGCGCGAGCTAAGCGAGTAATGGAATCCAGTAAAATCACTACGTCCTTTTTATGCTCTACCAGACGTTTGGCTTTCTCGATCACCATGTCGGCAACCTGCACATGACGCGACGGCGGCTCGTCAAAGGTAGAGGCCACCACTTCGGCGCCGCGAATACCTACTGAGCGTTGCATTTCAGTCACTTCTTCCGGACGTTCATCGATTAACAGCACAATGATGTAACATTCGGGATTGTTGGTGATTATCGCTTGGGCGATACTTTGCATCATGATGGTCTTGCCCGCTTTGGGCGGTGCAACCAGTAATCCTCGCTGACCTTTGCCGATCGGTGCAACGAGGTCAATTATTCGGCCTGTTAGATCCTCTGTGCTACCGTTACCTGTTTCCAGGGTCAGGCGCTGGTCTGGGAACAGCGGTGTGAGGTTTTCAAACAGGGCCTTGTGTTTGGAATTTTCAGGCTTGTCGAGGTTGACCTCGTCTACCTTTAGCAGGGCAAAATAGCGCTCGCTGTCTTTAGGTGGGCGAATTTTGCCGGAGATGGTGTCACCCGTGCGCAGATTAAACCGGCGAATTTGGCTGGGTGAAACGTATATGTCGTCGGGGCCGGCCAAGTAGGAGCTGTCGGCGGAACGTAGGAAGCCAAAGCCGTCCTGTAAAATTTCCAGTACGCCATCACCGTAAATGTCTTCACCGCTTTTGGCGTGACGTTTCAATACGGCAAAAATAATATCCTGTTTGCGCGAGCGGGCCATGTTGTCCAGGCCCATCTCTTTTGCGATATCAATAATGTTTTGGGTAGATTTTGCTTTTAAGTCAGTCAGATTCATAAGGAGGGTAAGTATGTGTGTGATTAGAGAGAAGTATGGGGTGCAAATGAAAGCTTGTTGGAGATACCAACAAAAAGCTGCTTTTCATGAGTTACAAATTTATTGTATGGGCACAGGGATATGCACCGGACTGAAATGTAGCACGGCCCGATAGGGCCGTCTACTGCTTTTTTCTCTCAATAAGCCACATGATTACGCATGTTGGGCGCTTCTGTGGCCCTGGCTTGTGTTTTTTAGATCACTTCTTCGATGAAATCTTTCAATTGCGTCTTAGACAATGCGCCAACCTTGGTGGCTTCTGCGTTGCCATTCTTGAACATGATTAACGTTGGGATGCCGCGAATGCCGAACTTCTGAGGAATCTCCGGATTGGCGTCTACGTCGACTTTGCATATCTTTAATTTGCCGCCGTAATCCACGGCAAGCTCATCAAGCACCGGTGCGATCATTTTGCAGGGGCCGCACCATTCTGCCCAGAAATCTACTAATACGGGGACGTCGGAATTTAATACTTCCGCATCAAAAGTGGCATCGCTGATGTGTACGATCTGATCGCTCATGCTGTTCTCCGGTTGGTTCAAGATCTTGATAATGACAGGGTTTTGGAAGGAGGTAATGATACCACTGGATTGTTAGCGCACAACTGTCGGACTAGAGTTTTTTGGCAGGGCCATATTCCCCAGCGCTATTCGCCGAATGCGGCTCGATCCGCCTGCGTTTGTGCGTTATAGCGTCTAGGCACGCTAAGAAGTGCATTCAGGCGAGGCCGAGTCTAGTTAACGAGTGCTTTAAAGCGGCCCTGAGGCGATTTTCGTTCTGCGGTTCTTTCGAAACTAAAATAATAGTGAACCTTGCCGTGATAGGCTGGCGTCATTTGGGTGTCTGATCTTCTAAGATTTAGGCATACTCGAGCTAATTAACGTCAGGTTATCATTGTGCGCAATCCCAAAATTCTAGTAATAGTTATTATCGTATTCGCCCTCAGTGCCTGGTGGTTCTTCGATCTGTCCAGCTATCTGGAGCTTGAAACCCTGCAGCAAGGCATCGGTGGTCTGCGCGAGTGGTGCGGGAACAACCCGTTGTTAGCGGGCCTGATATTTTTTGCGGGCTATATTGTTGTCACGTCTCTGTCGTTGCCCGGTTCAGCCGTGATGACATTGGCGGGCGGCGCCCTTTTCGGCTTCTGGTATGCAATGCTGTTGGTGTCATTTGCCAGTAGTATCGGGGCGACTTTGGCTTTCCTTGTTTCGCGACTGCTGTTGAGGGACTGGGTTCAGCAGCGCTTTAGCCGGCATCTGGGCGCGTTAAACAGAGGTTTTGAAAAAGACGGCGCCTTCTATCTATTTTCTCTTCGACTGGTGCCAATCTTTCCGTTTTTTATGATCAATTTACTGATGGGTTTGCTGCCGATTCGCACCTGGCCTTTTTACTGGGTGTCGCAGCTGGGTATGTTGCCGGCTACGGTGGTGTTCGTAAATGCAGGGACACAATTAGGCCAGTTAGAGTCGCTTTACGGAATAATTTCTGTGCCGCTATTGGGTTCCTTTGCCCTGTTGGCGCTATTTCCTTTTATTGCCAAGTGGTTACTTGCGGCTCTAAAGCCTCGGCTGATTCTGGCAGCCTATCCCAAACCAAAACAGTTCGATAATAACTTGATTGTGATTGGAGCCGGCTCGGGGGGTCTAGTCGCTGCGCTTATTGCAGCGACTGTAAAGGCGAAAGTTACCCTGATTGAGCGTCACCAGATGGGTGGTGACTGCCTGAATACCGGCTGCGTGCCCAGCAAGGCTCTGATTCGCTCTGCGCGCATTGCGCAATATGCGCGGCGGGCAGAAGAATTTGGGTTGGCTCCGATGTCGGTAGAGGTGAATTTCCCCAAGGTGATGCAGCGTGTGCAGAATATTATTAAGACGATCGAACCACATGATTCGGTGGAGCGATTCACCGAGTTAGGCGTGAGCTGTGTTCAGGGTGATGCAAAAATTCTCTCGCCGTGGGAGGTGGAAGTCAATGGACAGACGCTGACGGCGAAAAATATTGTGATAGCCACAGGTGCCCGCCCCAGAGTTCCTGATATTCCTGGTCTTGCCGCGCTTGATTACCTGACGTCAGATACGGTGTGGGATATTAGGGACTTGCCCGAACGCCTGCTGGTAGTGGGAGCGGGGCCCATCGGTTGTGAGTTGGCGCAATCATTTGCTCGGCTGGGCAGCAAAGTCACGCTGGTGACCCATGCTGATCGACTGCTGCCTCGTGAAGATCCGGAGGTTTCTGAACGGGTACACGCAGAATTTCGGCGACAGCATGTAAAGGTGCATGCGAACTATAACCCGCTATTTTTTGGGGCCGCTGAGTCCGAGCAGACCTGTGTTTTCAGTACCCCGCGAGGGCAGCGAAAATTGAGTTTTGACCGCGTATTGCTCGCGGTTGGTCGTAGTGCCAATGTTGAGGGGCTGGGATTGGAAAATCTGGGTATTGCTGTTGGCCCTGAAGGCACGGTTGAAGTGGATGCATTTTTGCGCACCGCTATACCGACTATTTTTGCCTGTGGAGATGTGGCCGGCCCCTACATGTTTACCCACATGGCGAGCCATCAAGCTTGGTATGCAGCCGTAAATGCATTGTTTGGGCGCTTTCGCACGTTCAAGGTGGATTACTCGGTGGTGCCGTGGGCGACATTTACTGACCCCGAGGTGGCGCGTGTTGGCTTGAATGAGGACGAGGCGCGTGCAGCCAATATTGACTTTGAGGTAAGCCGCTACGAACTGGCTGAGCTGGACCGCGCCATTGCTGATGGTGAGGCACACGGATTTATTAAAGTGCTGACCGAGCCGGGTCGTGACCGTATTCTCGGAGCCACTATTGTAGGCTACCACGCCTCGGAATTGATCAATGAATTTGTGTTGGCAATGAAACATGGTTTGGGTCTAGGAAAAATACTGGCGACTATCCACATTTACCCGACGCTCAGCGAGGGCAACAAGTTTGTGGCAGGTGAATGGCGTAAGGCGCGCAAGCCGGAAGGACTATTGCGTTGGGTCGAGCGTTATCATCGATGGAATCGAGGCTGAATGTAGCATCTAATTGTGACGGCATTATTGGGCGAGGCATGGCACGTCTATATTGTGAAATGTGCTGACGCGACGCTTTATACAGGGGTTACCAAGGATCTCCAGCGCCGTCTTCAGCAACACAATGGCGAACAAACTGGTGGGCCCAAATATACCCGAGGCCGTCGACCTGTGTGTTTGATGTGGTCTAAGGAGGCTTCTGATCACGGAGCTGCACTTCAACGCGAAATAGCGATTAAAAAACTCAGTAGAAGAGAAAAACTTCGGTTGATAGGCAATGCGCTATAACTAAGCCTGCTCCCGATCTACTGCCAGAATAATCTGCTTACGTTAATGAAGATCTCGATGTGTGGTGAAGCCACAGCACTTTTGATTACATTTTTAATGGGCCGCCACGATAGCTTAAATGTAGTGTCGAGGCCGCTCCAGTTATTGTGATAGTTCTTCCAGAACCTGCTGCTGATCGAGCCAGATTTCATCCAGTTCTTCTGCCCGAACTTTGAGCTCCCCTTCGCGTTTCAGTAGGTCAGCCAGTGCCTGCCTGTGATCTTCCGTGTAGAGATCGTTGTTTTCAAGCTGCGTGCGCACGTCGTGCATAGCGAGACTGACCTTGGACATGTCAGCTTCGGTTTTATTCAGCTGTTTTTGTAGCGGTTTGAGTTTTTCACGTAGCGTGGCTGCTTGCTGGCGTTTTTCCTTGCGCGAGGTGTCGGTCGTTCCCGCATCTCGTTTTTCGGTTTGCCTGTAACTGGATAAAATCCAGCGCTCGTATCCTTCAAGGTCCTCTGTGTATTCCTCGACCTGGCCATCGTGAACCAACAGTAATTCTTCTGCCGTATTACGCAGCATATGGCGGTCGTGGCTTACCAGTACCAGGGCGCCTTCGTAGGCCTGTAAGGCGACTTCCATGGCGTGGCGCATCTCTAAGTCGAGGTGGTTAGTGGGCTCGTCCAGTATCAACAGGTTGGGCTTTTGCCAGACCACCATTGCCAGTGCTAGGCGCGCTTTCTCGCCTCCTGAGAAGGGGGCAACGGCGGCGGTGGCGGCATCACCGCGGAAATTGAAACCACCCAGAAAATTCAGAATGTCCTGCTCCCGTGCGTCCGGGCTAAGTCGTTGCAGGTGAAGGACTGGGCTGGCCTGCATGTCCAGAGCCTCTAGTTGCTGCTGATCAAAGTAGCCGATGCTGACATGCTCTCCGACAATGCGCGTGCCACCCAGCAGAGGGAGCTCACCAATGAGGCTTTTCAGCAGAGTGGATTTTCCGGCACCGTTTCTGCCTAACAGTCCATAGCGGCTGCCGGGACGTAACTGTATATCCACACCGGACAGCACCGTTACGCCACCGTATCCCAGCATAGCCTCATCCAGACGCAGCAGGGGGTCGCTGCTTCTCGGTGGTGCAGGAAAACTGAAGTCAAAGGGTGAATCGGCATGGGCCGGGGCCAGAGACTGCATGCGCTCCAGTTCCTTCAGCCGGCTCTGAGCCTGCTTGGCCTTGGTGGCCTTGTAGCGAAAACGCCGCACGAAATCATCGATCTCGGCGATGCGCCGCTGTTGTTTATCATAGTTGGCTTGCTGGTTGGCGAGACGTTCAGCGCGCAGCCGTTCGAAGTCGGAGTAATTACCTTTATAAGTGAACAGTTGTTTTTGCTCAATATGCAGGATGCGTTCGCAGGTGGCATCGATGAAGTCTCGGTCGTGAGAAATCATCAGCAGCGTGCCGCCATATTGTTGCAGCCACTGTTGCAGCCACAGTGTGGCATCTAGGTCTAGGTGGTTGGTGGGTTCGTCCAGTAACAAGATGTCTGAAGGTGTCATTAGCGCGCGCGCGAGGTTCAGACGTATACGCCATCCGCCGGAAAATTCGCTGACCGACCTGCCCGCGGCATCTTCGGCGAATCCGAGGCCCTGCAGAAGGCGCTGTGCTCGGCGCTCGGCGCTATAGCCGTCAATTTCCTCCAGCTGGGTGTGAACGCTAGCAGTTTTATCGAACTCCCCAGCCGCTTCCAGCGCTGCCACTTCGTCATGTAACCGGCCTAACAGCGCATCACCGCGCCAAATGTATTCTCCTGCAGGCAGCGAGGTCGCGTGAATTTCCTGCGCCATATGCGATAGCCGTAACGTATTCATACCCTCGATGTCGCCAGCATCGGCACCAAGCTCACCCAGTAATAGTGAGAACAGGCTCGATTTGCCACAGCCATTCGCACCAATCAGCGCCAGTCGCTGTCCGGGTTGTATGGTGGCATTGGCACCTTGCAGCAGCAGTTTGCTGCCGCGACGAAAGTCTATGTTACGCAGTATGATCATGAGGTTGCGAATTCTACCCCCCGGATCCGCTGCGGGCTAGTGCCCACGGGCACGGTTGGTGTAAGGTTTATCGCAAGTGCATAAGCGAACTGGTTACATGATGAGCAACAACCCGCTGTGGGACTACTCTATTGCCACGTACAGTCTGGAAGGGGTGGCTCCCGCATGCCTTGCGCTGCAGGACATGTTTGGCCTAGATGTGAACGTGTTATTTTATGCGGCGTGGCTGGCACAGCTGGAGCAGCGCCTTAGTCACGACCATCTGACTGGGGTGGAGACCCTCATCGCGGATTGGCGGCATGATATGGTCAAACCGTTGCGCGCTATGCGTCAACGATGGCGGCAAACGCCCTATACAGCAGGTATTGGTGATGAGATCAAATCCCTGGAGTTGCGCGCAGAACGACAGCAACAGGACACGATGTATGCGTATTACCAGGAGTCTGCTGGATTGTCCTGGGCAGCCCGGCCTTTGCGTGAAAACTTGGCGCTGGTTGCGTCTTTTTCGGGTCAGGAGGGAGAGGGCCGGTTTGCTGCTTTAGAGCGTTTGGCCCTGTTGTTCCCGCCATGAGGCAGGGGTAGCGTCTAAGCTTTGCGGGTAGTAAGATAAGCAGTCCGTTGTGCGAGCTCTTGGAACAACTGATGTCGTCTCTAGAGTCAAACGTCACGATGGTAAGCATATACACAATTCTCACGATTTTTTTGAAGACAATGGGACGAATTATGAAGAAGTATTTACTGCTGTTTACGTTAGCCAGTCTTGTCGCTCTGCAAGGTTGTAACCAAAAAACACCGGCCGCCGCTGGGGATGAAGCTGTCCCTGCTGCAGATGCTGCTGCTACGCCTGCCTTAGACTCTGATTTGGCAACATCTGATCAGCGTTTGAGCTACGGCATTGCGTTTGGCCTTGGTCAGCGCATGAAGGCTGACGGTGTGCCCCTAGATACAGGCGCATTTAGTGCTGGACTGTCTGACGCACTGGCGGGTTCAGAGCCACGTCTGACCGAGGAAGAAATTGCCGCAGAAATGCAGGCTTATCAAGAAAAAGCGCAAGTTGAGATGGCGGCCGCACAGGCCGAAGCGGGCGCAGCCAACGTCGCATCGTCGGCGGCATTCTTGGCGGCTAATGCAACCAAAGAAGGTGTGGTCGTGACCGACTCAGGTCTGCAATACGAGATAATTACTGAAGGCACGGGCCCCATGCCTGGACCAGACGATCAAGTCGAAGTGCACTACCGCGGTACGCTGGTTGATGGCACAGTGTTTGATTCGTCCATCGACCGTGGCGAGACAGTGACCTTTGGCGTTAGTCAGGTCATTCCCGGTTGGACAGAGGCATTGCAGCTAATGCCTACTGGCTCCACGTGGCTGTTGGCGATTCCGTCTGAACTGGCCTATGGTGCCGGCGGTGCGGGTCAGGTGATTGGACCCGATTCAGCGTTAATTTTTGAAGTAGAGCTGATCGCTATTCCCAGTCAAGCAGCAGAAGGATCTGACGCAGCAGAGCCTGCTGCCGAAGGCTAAGTTAAACCGACTCCGGCGTCTTGGATTTTATCTGGCGTCGGTGTCGATTGTAAAGACCGGCAATCAGCGGGTCTTCCAGCGTAAAGCGTGACATCACTACCTCTGAAGGGGCTGCGATGTCGCGCTTTAACCTCTCCAGATATCCTCCAGTACTTTAAATGCTCTGCATCGGCAGTTGCCCACTGATCCCAAACTTGTTCAGAAAGCGGTCAATGTTTTACACAGGATAGCGTCGTACTGTCTGCCACAGACATATCAGAATCGCTGCACAGAATACGGCTAACGTTTGTTCCGGAATACTAAAGCTGAGCAATGACCAGCTGACATTTGCGCAATTCCCGTCACCGGCAAAAACAATACTTAGCGTGTCCTCGAAAGGCAGGTTTTCTAACATATAATCTAGGCTGGGGCCGCAGGCCGGCACTTGGTCTTCGGGGAGGTGTTGCAGCCACACATGTCGAGCGGCCACGGCCGCGCCTGCGCACGCGGCCAGTCCACACAGCGCTGCGTATACCCGGCTACCCCAGCCAAGTGGATTATGCAGGGCTGCGATCAGGGCTATCAAACCCCACGCTACAACAAAGACCCTCTGTGTCATGCACAGGGGACAGGCCTCTAAGTTGAGAAATGCCTGTAGATAGAGTCGCGCAAACAGCATCGATACCACCGCCAAGAGCACGAGGCCGATAAATACCAGTCGGGGGGAGGGGGCGTATGGCATGGATTCTACATTCCTCGCGATGATCATGGCTCAATGGGGGACGTGGCTACACTAGGGGCTTTTTTCTCTCAGCGCAATGGTGGGTCTCGTCGTATGTGTTACAGCTGTTTGGCTTGCGCTTTGGCGTAAGACTGCAACTGCGGGTAGAAATTTAGGAAGGCATGTTCTAGCGCCCCTTTTAGCGGAGAGAGCTCCCGATCTATATCGAGAAATGGATTGTGACGTTTGAAACGTTCACCAATACGCGCAGCGGTGGTGGGTACGGTTTCCCATGTGAGATAAAGGTTCAATATGTCGTATTCTTGCAGGCGTGCCAACATCATGCGGGCGCCATGGCTCAAAGACGCTTCATGTTCCACCAGAGCGCGATAGGTCGCTGTATTAAAGTCTGCTAACGGCATATCAGAAAACCGCGACCAGTGCAGACTGAGGTAGTGATCAAAGCTCAGATCAATGAGTATTCCGGCATAGCGGCGCAGGTTGGGAGGGAATTCCCGGCGCAATTGTTGCACAAGGCTGTGTCCGTCCGTGTAGGCGTCTATCGCGCGGTGTAATTTTATGCCTCGCTCGACGTCCAAGGGTAGCTCCCCGCGCAGCGGACCTTTGAAATAGTCTCCTTCCAGTCCTCCGGCAATGAGGCCCGCGTCGGGAGACGCCAGATGGAAGTGGGCGAGGAAGTTCACCGTCAGAGACCCTAAAGTCCCTCGTATTGGCTGAAGAAGTTGTCTAGATAATGCTTGAAGCTGATATCGTCCGACGCTTCGATATTACGCTGGGCCAGTAACGAACGCTGTGCCTCCTCTTCGAAGGCAATCTGGACATCCGCTGAAAGCGTCCGTTCACGGAAGTATTGTGCCCATTTCTCGCTGTAGGCCATGGCCAGGCGAAAGAAAGGCAACTTTTTGTCGTGCATTTCTTTCAGGATACGCGCTGAGGGCGTTAACTCGGGATTTGCTACCTTGCCAAGTTGACAGTCCAGGCTGGCAATGTAGTCACCTGAATTATGTGCCGTGTCGAGCATTTCGGCAATCGGGCGCATCGCACCGAGCAACGCATTGGCCCACTCGACCATGGGAATGTCATCGCTTCCGTTGTTAAGCTGCAGACTTGGTTGCCTGCCAGTATTTACCACCGCCTTTAAGTTGGCGTTCTGCACGAGCTGCTCATCATCGTTGCAGGCCGGACTGTCTTGCAGCAGGCAATACAGTAGGAAGGTATCGAGGGATCGCATTTGCGTATCATCGAGGCCCACGGGAAAGAAAGGGTTGATGTCGACGCTGCGCACCTCGATATATTCGATGCCGGCTCGGACTAATGCGCACAACGGAGTTTCTCCTGAGTTTGCCACCCGCTTAGGTCGTATCGAGCTATAAAATTCATTCTCGATTTGCAGCAGGCTGTCATTTAGCTGCTGGTAGTTGCCCTCCTGGCCAGAGGGGATATCACTGTAAGCCGAATGTTGCTGCTTTATCGCGCTGGACAAGGTATCTACATAATCGTCGAGAGAGTTGTAGCAGACATTCAAATGTTGCTGGGCGTCGCTGCTGTAGCCAAGATCGCCCATTCTCAACGCTGTGCCATAGGGCAGATAAAGGCTTTTAGCTTGGTCATCAAAGGCTTCCATGCCATGGCGATCGAGTCCTCCTAGAAAGCTGGAGCAGACCGCGGGAGATGCGCCGAACAGATAGATTAGCAGCCATGAGTAGCGCCGAAAATTGCGGATCAGTCCCAGGTAGCGTTCGCTGATATAGTCTGTTCTGTCGCCTGGGCAGCCGGCACTCTCCCAGGCGTGGTCCCAGTATTCCTGTGGCATAGAAAAGTTATAGTGAATGCCGGCAATGGCCTGCATGATACGGCCATAGCGGTGACCCAAGCCCGATCGATAAACCGTTTTCATGCGCGCCACATTGGAGCTGCCGTACTGTGCTACCGGTATGCTTGCGTCACCCGACATGATGCAGGGCATGCTGGCTGACCACAGTATTTCGTCCCCAATTTTTTGATAGACAAAACTGTGAATGTCTTCCAGTAATTGCAGGCTGCCTTCCATGCTGGTATTGACCGGGGTAATGAATTCCAGCAGCGCTTCTGAATAATCGGTGGTAATCAAAGAGTGGGTTAGGGCGGAGCCCAGTCCAGCGGGGTGCGGCGTCTGTGCTAGTGTTCCCTTGGCCTCAATGCGCAGGCTCTCTTTCTCAATGCCGCGTTTGATGCCTGTGAGCATACCCTTGGCTTCAGGTTGCCCCAGTGCCTGCAGCTGCGTTTGCAAATGGGAAGACAATCGGAACTCCTTTTGGTGAATAGGTTTGCAGACTATCGCAAAGCCGTTTTCGAACAAGCATTCGCTTGTGCGGCTTATATAAGACGGCCGCAAGTGTATCTGCCAAAGTCGACAGAGTACAGTTGCACCGATGTTTCTACCTCAACGGTGGCTCAGCTAATACGGTCCAAATATTTCTCCAGTAGCTGGCAGGCGAAACTGTTTTGTACTTCACCTTCCTGCCCTGTGGCCAACATAATGCGGGACATAATGAGTCCAAAACGCATCCCGGCGAAAATTTGGTAGTAGGCGTAGTCTCGGGCTGAAAAGCCAGAGGCTTGCTCCCATTGAGCAATCGTTTGCTCATAAGTTGGCAGACCTTCCAGGCGCGGCATTCCTAGCCCCTCGGCAAAGGTAGCGTCAAGATAAGTGAACCATGCCAGATCCTGTACTGGATTGCCCAGCACCGCCATCTCCCAGTCCAACACTGCAGCGACACCGTCCAGCGACGGTTTGAAGATAATATTACCCAAACGAGCGTCACCCCAGCACAGTACGGTCGGTTCTTCCTCTGGTTGATTCGCTTGCAGCCAGTCCAGTGCGCGTTGTCCAATAGCGTGGCCTGCACCTTCCAGCGCCCAGTCCATGTAGTTTTCCCAGTACACTAATTGCTGTTGCAGCGGTGTCTTTCCCGGGACCAGTAGTTTGCCGAAACCCATTTTCTGGTAGTCCAGTTGATGATAGTGCGCCATGGTGTCCACTGATATACGCCAGAGATGTTGACGTTGTTCTATACTGGTTTCATGCATCATCCAGCCATCCATGTTGTAAGGGGGCATGTCGGTGGGGATGCGACCCTCCGTCCGTTTCATTAAGTAGAACTGTACGCCCAACAAAGACTTGTCTGTTTCCAGCCCGCACAATTCTGGCACGGGTATGTCGCTGCATCGCCCGACAGCGTCCATCACCTCATACTGTAGGCTCAAGTCGTAGTCCGGAAATACCGGGCGCTCAATTGCCGGCTGTAGTCTTGCCACCAGCGGTTCAGTGCATTGTTGTCCGTCTTCGTCCCACGTTATGTCAAACAAAAGTGTGACATTGGACATGCCGGTGGCCTCCGGAATAGAAAGTTCCTCGATGCGGACGTCTCGTCCCTGATTCGATGAAATCCAGGACTCCAGCTTTCGACGAGTGCCATCGATATCTTCTATCAGCGGCGTTGGGCGGGCGTTATCCACGGGTTAGCTCCTGAGTTTTGGCGATTGACAATTTGATAGAATACTTGCGATCAGCATTTATGGCTACTATGCCGTTGATGACGGGGAAGATAGAAAGATCGCTGCATAAGTGACCTCCAGCGAGATCGTTTAACGCGACTAAATGGCAGAAATTACTTAGAAAATTATAGATCAGATTCAGTATGCTGTCCCTTAGCGTGCGCTGCATGAATGGAGCGATTTTCTACGCGAGCCCTTCTTTGCGCAAGATCGGCATTACATCATCCATGAACAGATGCAGACTGGACCATGCTAAATCTGGATGAATGCCGCCACATAATGGGTGAAACATGATCGGCTGTGCTCCAACCATATCTCGGGCCGCGTCTATGAGGCCTTGTGGGCGATAGACTTTGTAGGCTCCGCTGCTACGCAAATCATCGCTACTGTCAAAGTGCTTATAGGGGCTGAAAACCTTCGCCTTTTCTGCCCAGTCTGCGTACATGTTCGTCTCATGTAGTACGTGAGGGGCAATTTTTTCCCAGTAGACGTCGGGGTCCTCTGAGACAAAGGTTACCGTGGAGGGAGCGCTTGGCATTGGCCCGGGGTCTGGCTTTCCTAGCGCCTTCAATTCTTCACGGTAGTATTCGAAAATTTCGGGTCCGGAAGGGATAAAGAAATCAGAATCGCGGGCAGCGCGCCGAGCAGCAGGTTTGCTGCTGCCCCCCATTAGGATCATTGGACGAGGCTGGCTAAAGGGCTTTGGCGTAACAGTAATAGTGCGGCCCTCGTATTCAAAAGCCTCTCCACTCCATGCATTTTTAAGAAAGGGACCGATGTCATCCATGTACTTTTTACGCACACTAAGGTCTTTGCCGACGGCAATAAACTCTGCTTCTCGGTAACCTCCGCTGACTACAGGTATGACGCGACCTCGACTGATGATATCTAATACCGCCAGGTCCTCCGCTAATCGTACCGGGTCGTGCAGCGGGGCAATCAGCGCGGATATAAAAATACGCATACTCTGCGTGCGTGTCGCGATCGCGGAGGCCAATACCAGTGGAGAGGGGCAGTAGCCGTCCGGGGAGCCATGATGTTCTGATAGGTGCACGCTCCCGATTTTGTTTTTGTCCCCCCATTCACACATTTCGATTGCAGCCTGGTATAGATCAGCCTGTGATGCTTTTGCGATTTCAGGTTGGCGCATATCAAACCGAAACATAACATCAGGCATAGTGTCTCCTTAGTAATCTTGTCGCATACAATTTCATTCGCTTAGTTTCCATAGAATTGCTGTAATGAGGTAGCCCCAGAGCAAGATGAGAAGGACTAGGCGCCATTTTCTCGGCTTCGATCTTTCCTTGATAGGATTAAAGTCTGGAACGACATTGTATGAACCGCAGGCAGGACATTCTCCTCGTTGGCCACTTCTTTTTCCGTGGTGGCTGCAATCTTTGCAGTGGAAAGTCATGAGGGTTATCGAGTGCTCTTTAGGAGTTGATCGACGATGCGTTCGAGTTGCTTAAGATTATTACACTCAGCGCTAAAATGACAAGCGCTTTGGTAGCGCAGCATTTCTGAATCACCGCTACCCCAGGCTCTACGCGACTCGGGGTTGAGCCAGATTACCTGCCGTGCGCGCTGAAAAATGCTTTGCAGGATCTCCAGTTTCGGATCGCCGTTATTATTGCGGGCATCCCCGAGAATGATCACTGTCGTATTACTGTTGATGTCGTCCAGTGCCAGTTTGGAGAAGTCCATGAGGCTATTGCCGTAATCCGTGGCGCCGCCGTATTTCCAGTTGACCAGTTCGATGGCTTTCTCGACAGGATAGTCATCAAAATATGTGCTCACTTCGCCCAAGTGGCTTGAAAAAGCAAAGCTGCGTACCTTTGGTAGAATATCTTGCAGGCTGTAGAGGAACAGGAGCAAAAATTTTGAGTAGGCAGCGACGGAACCACTGACATCACATACCGCTAATATCTGCGGCTTTTCCTTCTTTACTTGTCGCCAAAAGGTATTGAACATGACGCCATCATTGGGAATGCCCTTGCGCAGAGTCTTGGCCATATTCAGTTGGCCGCGTTTAAGTCGCTTGCGTTTGTGTGAATGGCGGCTGGCCAGTTTTTTGGCCATCTTCCGTATCAACTCATGCACTTTGTGAAGGTATATATGCTCGATATTGTTTAGCCGCGTTTTGCTCAGAATGTCGTCCATGAATTGCTGAGTTTTACCCTCGGCGTGCAATAGATATTCTCGCTCCACATAATCACGTACCTGCTGCCGCAGGATATCACGGTAGCGTTGGAGTACAGGCAGTGCTGGACTTTCAGCTCTTTCCAGTTCAATCACTGCGTTGCGAACTTGCTCCTCACCCATCGCATCGAGTATTCGTCTGGTGAATTGGCCTTTTTGGGTGAACATTTGAATTTTCTGCAGGTCTACGCGTTGTGCCGCCGCATTAATCGCGAGGGTTAGCTCACTACGATTGTTGTTAAGCAGATTCTGCATCAAGGGAGTCTGCAACAGAGATTCCAGGGACGGATTGTTTTCCGAAGCTAATTCCAGCGCTGAGAGTTGGCTGTCGGAAAAATCTTCTGTCGGCGCGGCAGTGTTACCTGTCGAGTCTAGGTCTTTGTTTTCGTCCTGGTCGCTGGGCATCTCCGAGGAGGAAAAATCAGCGAGGTCCTGTTGAAAAAACCGATCGAAGCAATCCAGAAAGATCACTTCTTCTGTGGGCGTCTTCGCCAGTGTCATCGCTAGGCCGTCGCGCAACAGATTGCGATCGGAGTACCCCAGGGTAGTGGTTACCCCCACGGCGTCTAATGTCTCTGCTGGAGAAACTCTTATGTCGTGGCTGCGCAAGACCTGAATAAAATCCACAAGATTGGACTGCATGGTCCCTGATTCCCCGTGCTGTTATTGTCTGCTAAGATTTTTTAGCGGCTGGAGATTATCCTGTGCGTGTGTCTGATGAGCTCGTGCTCAAAAGGCTGCGCAATTCGCTATCCGTGGCTTCGATATCTTCCTCATATTTTAACAGTACATTGAGCGTACTGCGGACCAGCTCTTCTTCTAACTGATTGGCATGTAACAGCACTAGGCTGCGCGCCCAATCGATGGTTTCTGAAATAGCCGGTGCTTTCTTTAGGTCCAACTGCCGCAAAGAATGCACAAACTCCACGAGTTGGTGGCGCAGCTGCTCATTCGCGTCCGGGACACGGCTGCGAATGATTCGCTCCTCGAGCTCCACTGTTGGGAACGGAATATACAAGTGGAGGCACCTCCGTTTGAGTGCATCGGAAATATCCCGTGTATTATTGCTGGTTAGGAATACCATGGGAGTAGTGCGAGCTTTTACTGTGCCAATTTCAGGAATAGATATCTGATAGTCAGACAAAATTTCCAGCAGTAATGATTCGAACTCATAATCAGATTTGTCGACTTCATCGATCAGTAAAATAGCGCCTTTTTCCTGCTGCATGGCTTTGAGCAGAGGGCGTGGCTCCAGGAATTCCTCAGAGTAAAAAATATCACCAAACTGATGTAACTTCGCGACGGATTCAGCAAGGCCGGTTGCCCCTTGCAATAAATCCCCGAGCTTTTCCTTCAGCACTTGGGTGTACAGTAACTGTTTCCCGTACTTCCACTCGTAGAGTGCCTTGGCCTCATCCAGACCTTCATAACATTGCAGGCGAATCAGTGGTGTATCCAGTAACAGGGCAATCGTTTTAGCCAGCTCTGTCTTGCCTACACCCGGAGGGCCCTCAATCAGAATAGGTTTACGTAACTGGAAAGCCAGAAAGACAGCTGTCGCAATCTTACGGCTACAGATGTACCCAAAAGATTCAAAACCCTGCTCAATGAGCTCAACAGACTCAAGCTGCGGAAAATGTTGTGTGTGCAACGGAATACCTCAATTCTCAGGCGGCTATTGTACGCGATACTCGCTGAGAGAAAACATGCTTATCCGCCGGTTGTATTCATAAAGCGAACGATGTCAGGTGTTTCGTCTAGGTCGAAATGATGGCTTTCCGGCTTTATGGACATAGCATTGATGATGGTTCTCTTGAGTGCGTCCAGTGTGTAATCTTCAGCGCGGATTACCCTACGCAGGTCTACCGAGTGTTCATTGCCTAGGCACAGCAGCAGCTGCCCTTCAGCGGTCACGCGCACCCGATTACACAAATGGCAAAAGTTATGACTATGAGGGGAAATAAAGCCGATCCGCGTTGGCCCGCCTGCGGTGCGGAAGTAGCGAGCGGGGCCAGCGGTGTCTTTAGGATCACCCAATGGTTCAAGTGTGTGCTGTGTCGAAATGATGTCGCGCAATGCCTCGCTGCTGCAGAAGCTCAAGGCGCGGTCGTGCTCATCAATTAGCCCCAATGGCATCTCTTCGATAAAAGCGATATCAATATTGCGTTGATAGGCGAAATTTACCAGATCAAGTACTTCATCCTCGTTGCGACCCTTGAGAATGACTGCATTGAGCCTTATCTGCTCGAAGCCCGCTTCAATAGCAGCGTCGATACCCTCGATTACCTGATTCAGGTTGCCATGCCGTGTGAGTTGGCGAAATCTGCGGGGTTGCAGACTATCTAGACTAATATTGATACGAGTCACGCCAAGTTGATGCAATTCTGAAGCCATACGATGTAGCTGCGAGCCATTGGTTGTTATCGCCAATTGGTCAAGGCCGGGCATCTGCCCGAGTGGTTCAATCAACGCCAAAATGTTGTTGCGGATCAGGGGTTCGCCCCCAGTGAGACGTATCTTGCCAACACCGAGTTCAACAAAGGCGCGAGCTATCTCCTGCATCTCCTCCAAAGTCAAAACGTGCTGCTTTGGCACGAACGTCATATTCTCCGCCATGCAGTAGACGCAGCGAAAGTCGCAGCGATCGGTGACAGAAAGACGAACATAATCAACCCTGCGTTGAAATCGGTCGATCAGTACCTTGGGAAGTTCATTCATAATACTGCGTAGTGTAGCGCTTTGGGAGGCACTGCTCCAGCGTGGGGTTTACACCAACCGGTGACTGCGACAGGATGGTTTAAATTTTGATATTGAGGGGATGAATTTGTCGGCGCTAGGTCAGTGGGCTCTTTGGGTGGGTCCTGTGCTGGGAACAGTGGCTGCGGCCGCCAGTATGTCCGCCGGTTACGGTTCGGATATGGCTGTCGTCGGATTTGTCGCGGTGTTGTGTGTTATCTGGTGGGTATTTGAGCCGGTCCCTATACCCGTTACTTCGCTGTTGCCGCTGGCAATATTGCCTTTACTGGGTGTGTTGACCCCGAGTGAGGTCGGTGAGGCCTACGGCTCTCCGTTGATCTTGTTGCTACTGGGCGGCTTTTTGTTGTCCAAGGCAATGGAACACTCGGGGGCGCATCGCCGCATTGCGCTGGGGATGGTGAGGTTGTTTGGCGTCAGCAGTGGTCGTCGACTCGTAATGGGGTTTATGTGTGCGGCGGCCGTACTGAGTATGTGGATATCCAACACCGCCACAGCGCTAATGCTCTTGCCTGTTGCGCTGGCTGTGCTTGACGCTGTTGACGACAAGTCGCGCCTAGCGCCTCCCTTGTTACTTGGCATTGCCTATGCCGCTAATATCGGGGGTCTAGGAACACCCATAGGTACTCCCCCGAATCTGATTTTTATGCAGGTCTATCAGGAAACCACCGGGCAGGTGATTAGTTTTACCCAGTGGATGGGTTGGGCTCTCCCCGTTGTTATATTAATGGTGCCAGCCATGGCGCTGATATTGACGCGCAATTTGAGAGATGCTCTGGAGTTGCAATTGCCTGAAGTGGGACCTTGGCGTGCGCATGAACGCCGCGTGATGGTGGTGTTTGGTTTGACCGCCCTTGCTTGGATCACGCGCAGCGAACCTTTCGGTGGCTGGAAAGTATGGTTAGATCTGCCGCAGGCAAACGATGCGTCTGTGGCGCTGCTCGCGGTGGTAGCCTTGTTCCTTGTGCCCAGCGGTGATGGAAAGGGTCAACGTCTGTTGAGCTGGGAGCGCGCCAGTACCATTCCGTGGGGCGTATTGTTGTTGTTTGCGGGCGGTATTTGCCTTGCAAAGGGGTTTGTGAGTTCGGGCATGAGTGAGTTGATTGGGCTGTGGCTGACGGACATGACCAATATGCCCATTTACCTGATGATGGCGCTAGTTTGCCTGATGGTAACGTTTATGACCGAAGGGACGTCCAATACGGCCAGCACCGCACTACTAATGCCGATACTGGCAGCTGCAGCACTGGCGGCGGGGATCTCGCCTGAATTGATCATGGTGCCTGCAGCGATGAGTGCCAGTTGCGCCTTCATGTTGCCCGTTGCTACGGGGCCGAACACTGTTGTGTTCGGCACCGGACAGATCACCACGGCCCGGATGGCGCGGGAAGGTTTTATTATCAACCTTCTAGGGGCAGCGGTTATCAGCAGCGTATGCTATCTGTTGCTCACGTGAGCCGATGCGCAGCGAGAGGAGACGCTAGAGCAGTGCCATCATGGTTTCGGCAGAGCTCACGTCTACACCCGCACCCTCTTCTACATTCAGATGGCTAACGGCGCCGTCCTCAACAATCATGG